>JAPLFS010000049.1 GCA_026390555.1 Pseudomonadota bacterium | reverse complement strand
TCGTACATCGAGAGCTGAACCTGCATCCCCTCCTGGATATAGTACTTATTATCTCCTACAAGCTCGTTTGACACCGCCACCTGCTCGTAGGTTTCGCTATTCATGAAATGAAACCCCTCACTATCAGAGTAGAGGAAGGTCGCTGCCTGGTTGAACACATCCGCTGTATCGATATCCTCGGTTGAGCTGAAGCGGTGTTCGGTCTGGGTACCGTTATTCAGGTTGCGCAACTTCATGTGAACCATGGCGCGCAGGTTACCGGGGGTGTGGTGGTGAAAGTCCATTACACTATAGAGGGTATTCTTAAAAAGAATTACCGTTCCTCGACGAACATCTTTAGCTTTCATAACTACCTTTAAATACTGCTTGGTATCAGATCGAGCATCTCTCGAAGGCGTGATAGTACCTTATCCCGACCAAGAACTGCAAACGATTCAAACAGGGGTGGCGTTACGGTTTTACCCGTTACGGCGATCCGAAGCACAACGAAGGCCGGCCCTGGCTTAAGCCCAAGCTCTACTGCAACCCCCCGTAATACTTGATCAATAGCAACCACCGAAAACTCCGGCAAAAGCTCTAGCTGCGTGATAGAGCTGGTTAGAACCTCACGCGCCTTAGCCTCATCCATACCCTTCTGAAAGATCGCCTCGGTCTGCCGTACAAGGGGTTCATCGCTTAAGAACTCGATCATCGGCGCGACCTCAGTTAACACCTTGACCCTTTCCTGAACGTGCGGCGCAAGCGCTAGGAACTGCTCGGCTGGCACCTTAAGACTAACTAAATCAAGGAACGGCTGCGCCCGCTTAACGAACTCCTCTGCACTGAGGTTACGAATATAGAGTCCGTTCATCCACGCCATCTTAGTGATATCAAAGACGCCGCTAGCCTGATTCACCCCCGCAAATGAGAACTGTGAGATTAACTCCTGACGCGAGAAGATCTCCTGATTGCTCCCCTCACCCGGCGCCCATCCGATCATAGAGACGAAGTTAAGCACTGCCTCTGGTAGATATCCGAGCTCTCGCACATCGCGTGCATTAAGCGCCCCAGTTCGTTTTGAAAGCTTCTTTCCATCTGCTCCGTTTACTAAGGGCAAATGCGCAAAGACCGGCATCTGCCATCCGAGCGCCTCGTACAGTAGGATATGAACCGGCGCTGATGATAACCACTCGATGCCACGCATCACATGCGTAATCAACATATCGTGATCATCTACCATGGCCGCCAAATGATAGGTCGGAAACCCGTTACTCTTAAACAAGATAGTATCGCGTAACGGTATGGTCTCCCAATTAACACGACCACGGATGCCATCCACGAAGCTGACCGAGCGTTTCTGCGGCATCTTAAAACGAATGATATGTCGAGTATCGGCGCTAACGTCGCGGGTTCTACAATATCCTGAGTACCCGGGCATCTCGCGTCTAGCCATCTGCTCGTTACGCTCGCGCTCAAGCATCTCGGGGGTGCAATCGCAGCGGTAGGCATGCCCCTTGGCAATCAGCTCTTCTACGACCTCCTTGTAGCGTGGAAGCCGCAAGCTCTGCGTGTACGGCCCATACTCGCCGCCAAGTTGTGGCGCGCCGTCCCAATACTCTCCGATATCCTTAAGCTCCTGGTGGCTAGGACCCTCATCGATCTGAATACCGAGCCACGCCAGCTCCTCAATCACAAAACGGACTGCTCCTGGAACGAGCCTTTCACGGTCTGTATCCTCAATTCGCAACAGGAACTTGCCCCCATGTTGCTTGGCGAAGAGATAGGCAAAAAAAGCGGTGCGAAATCCACCAAGATGTTGAAATCCAGTGGGCGACGGCGCAAATCGTGTGCGAATTTCAGTCATATGCTTTCCTTTTAAATCAAGCACGAATCATAGAACATCAGGCTAGCGGTTGGCAAAACATAGATCTTATAGCCTCTCTGGCGCTTAGCTCTCGCATTTCGGTATTAGCAGTGCTCTAAACTGCTCCTCGCTTAAGACCGGCACACCGAGCTTTTTGGCCACCTCCAGCTTTGAGCCCGCACTATCTCCGGCCACAACGTAGCTGGTCTTTTTGCTAACTGAGGATGAAACCTTACCACCTACTGCAACGATCTGCTCTTCGGCCTCTCTACGGCTCATCGTTGACAAGCTGCCGGTCAGAACAAAGCTGCTGCCCGCTAACACCCCACCCTGTATCGCCTCAGTAGTTACAGGCGCTGGCGCTACACCGCTGGCAAGCAACCCTTGAACTAGGCGCTGCTCAGATTCATCTGCCAGAAAATGCTTCACTGAGCGGGTTGTTTCTGGGCCTATCTCCTCAAGCGCTAATAGCTCCTGCTCCGTTATGGCAAGGAAGCGCTCAATTGTTCCGCACTGGCGCGCCAGTAGCTGCGCGGTTTTACTGCCAACATGTCGAATGCCGAGCGCAAAGATAAATCTATCAAGGGGTCTCGTCTTGCTACCCTCGATGCCCGCAAGCAGGTTCTTACTTGAGAGCTCCCCCATACGGGGTAAGTTCTCAAGTTTCTCGACCTGCAGCGTGTAGAGATCGGGCAGGTCGTTAAGCAAGCCGTGCTCAAGCAATAATCCGACCATCTTATCACCGAGCCCCTCGATATCCATCGCATCACGCGCTGCATAGTGCAACGTTCGGTTGTGAAGCTTGGCTGGGCACCTTCCGTTTGGGCACCGTATCACCGCCTCGCCAGGTAGTAGTTCAACCGGGGTGCTGCATTCAGGGCACTCGGTAGGAAAGATAAACTTGCGCTCATTGCCGGTGCGAGCCGTTGTAATGGCGGCAACAACGGCCGGGATAACGTCACCCTGCCTACGCACCACGACGGTATCTCCGATTAAAAGCCCCTTGCGATCTATCTCGCCCTGATTGTGTAGGGTCGCTCGTGCGACAATAACCCCACCAACCCTAACCGGAGTAAGAACCGCAACGGGAGTTAGTGCGCCCGTTCTGCCGACCTGTATCGTAATATCTTGCAGGGTTGTGAGCGCCTCGACCGGCTTAAACTTCGCAGCGATTGCCCAGCGCGGCGATCGTTGCCTAAAACCGAGTCGCTCCTGAAGCGCAACATCGTTGACTTTAATAACGATACCATCCACCTCAAACGGAAGCGCCTCACGCGTTGCCTCAGCTGTGCGGTAGGCCTCAACCAATGCAGCCGCCCCCTTAACGAGCTTATAACCGGGCGAGATCGAAAATCCGAGCGACTCAACAACCCTCATCGCAGCGCTTAGCGGCTTTGCTGCTAGATCGCTTATTCCTATTGTAGAGCTTTCAATAGCCCCCACCCCGTATGCGCAGAACCACAGGGGGCGCTTGGCGGTCTCGTGCGGGTCGAGTTGTCGCAGACTACCGGAGGCTGCATTTCTAGGGTTAGCAAAGCTCTCTTCGCCGCGTTGCTGCCGATCTTCGTTTAGAGCCTCAAACTCCTTCTTTCTAAAAAGAACCTCTCCGCGCAGCTCAAGCAGCCCTTGCGGCGTTATAGCGCCCCGCAGTTTAAGCGGAATGGCCCTAATAGTGCGCACATTTACGGTAACATCTTCACCACTAGTACCATCACCACGGGTTGCTGCTTGGAGTAGTCTGCCATCCTGATAGCTTAGCGAGACCGCAACTCCATCAAACTTGAACTCAACTGTGTACTCAACATCGTCAACTAGCGCTCCGTCCTTAGCGAGCAGGCGCCTTACCTGTTGATCGAAATCAAGCAGCTCCTGCTCGTTCATTGCGTTATCGAGCGAGAGCATCGGAATACGGTGCTGAATCGTCGCAAAACCATCTAGGGGTTGCGCACCGACACGTTGAGTTGGGGAATCTGCGCGAATCTCTTTGGGGTGTGCGACCTCAAGCCCCTCTAGTTCGCGGAAAAGGCTATCATACTCGGCGTCGCTAATGGCTGGCTGCGAGAGCACATAATAGCGATAGCAATGCTCATTGAGCACCTCAACTAGCTCGTTTATACGCGCAATATCTTGGGGATCCTTTTGCATGCCAAGCACAGTACAGAGACAACTTTTCTGCGATACAGATCCGGTAAACTACCGATAAGCTACCGATCAACACACCCTAAACCACCTGGCAGCCGCATATCGCGGCAACCACGTCGGCGCTCATCCTGTGTGCATTTCTGCTCACTCGGGCTAAATCCTGCAGGGCACCGTTCAAATACTTGCCGAGGTGGCGGTGGCGGTGGCGCAGCAGGTGCTCGGTAGACATTCTCCCGCTCGCGTTGAAGTCGCTTGCGCTCATTTTCAAGTCGCTCGCGCTCGCGCTCAAGCTCCTGCTGTTCGCGTCGGTTATTGTTGTAGCCACCGTTACCATAGCCCCCATTACCATAGCCGCCGTTACCATAGCCGCCGTTACCATAGCCACCATTGCCATAGCCACCGTAGCCAACCCCGCCGCCGTTACCGTTACCCCCGTAGTACGGCGCATTACTACCGTAACCACCCCCACCCCCACTGTATGGATCATTTAGGTTGGCACACCCTGAGGCTACGAGAAGAACAAACCCAAGCACTAGAGCGACACAGCTGATTATCGAACGATGAGTTATCATAGCTATGAGTATAAATACTCACTATGGGATCACGCAACAATAACCTGACAAGATAACTAACAAGAACCGTTCTATTTAGACCACTATTCGACCCTATAGGCTCCCCTGGGCACTCAGCGCTCCCTTAAAAGGCATAGGTAAGGGTTAATCCGAACGCGCGTGGGTCTCCCTGTTGCACATAGAGCTTGTTTGGATAGTCGGGGGGTTCGTTTCCGAAGTAAAAGCCACGCACATCGTAGCTCTGATTAAAGAGATTTCGACTCCAGAGCATTAAACGCCACCGATCTCTGTGGTACCCGAGCGTGGCATTAAAGAGGTTATATGGATCGCTCATCTGATTATTACTATCATCAAAGTAGAAGCTATCCTTTCCGGTAACTTCGAGTCGAGCAAAAACCCCGCCTCCGAGTTCGGTGCGAGTGCCAACAGAGTATTGATAGTTGGGGGCATACGAGAATGCTCGACCCTTAAGGGATACGCTCTCTTGCGGCACCTCGCTATACTCTGATTGCATTAGCGAGCCGGAGACGAAGAGGTTCATCCACGGAGTTACGTTTAAAACGTTTTCAAGCTCTATTCCGGAGCTCTCTCCCTTTGCCGAGCTATCCGTAATGTAGGTGAAGGAGAGCGGGTCCTCGGGATTATCCTGCACTGCGAACTTAAGTTGTTGGTCGCGCCTAAGATCGTAAAAGAGCGCCAAGTTACTCTCAAGCCGTCGATTGAAGAAGCTTCCTTTAATTCCAAGCTCAAAGTTATAGAGATACTCCGGAGCGTACTGGCGGCTCTCCTGCGGTACACTTACTCCTGGATTGAATCCTCCCCCTTTAAAACCACGTGAGGCGCTAAGGTAGCTGCGAACTGCTTCTGAGAGGTCGTGTTGCAAAGAAAGTGAGCCGCCAAGCATGGTGTAGTTTGGAGAGAACTCCGCCCCTGTTGTATTATCGTAGCTAGCGTTTCGTTGCTCTACTCGCAAACCAGAGGCAAGGCTCGTTCCGTTACCGAGCGGCGTTTCGACCTGACCGAAGGCGGCCCCTGTACCGGCACTGTAATCGCTAGAGAGCGCATCATACTGCTCATTATTAGAGAATTCGGCGGTAGAGGTGTCCTCCGTTAACCGTTGTCCGTAGAGACCGGCTAGCCAACGCCAATCCTGGCCATGCTGATACATGGCGTCATCTGATGTCAGTCGCAACTCCTGGCTCAGCATCCGCCGCACCCGTTTTGAATCAGAGAAATAATCGTATGGATCAAAGGGCGCCCAGAACTGATTATTACCCCAATCTCCATCAAAGCTATAGTTGTTTGAGGTCTTAGCGGCGCTACTGATCGCTTCAAGTTTAAGGTTATTAAGAACCTGTGCAGTTACCTTAAAGGAAGCGGCTCTCACCTGCGTGGCATCTTGCCCCGGACGATCGGAGTGCGTCTTTAGTGAATTATCTATAGCAAAGGCGTCGAAGCCGTTACTTGCTTGAACACCCCATACCGAGAGGTCAAAGGAAAGTCGCGCAGATTCTCGATAGCGAAGTTTAAGCCGCGCTAACGATTCATCTATATTATTTGTATTATCGCGCCCTAAATATAAGTTATTCCGAAATCCGTTACTCTGTGTGTTGTATGCCGAGAACCTTATCTGTAGTTTTTCAGCGGTGCCGGGAATAGCGCCACCAATAGCGATCCCCCCTGCCCCCAACTCGTCGTTACCAGCCATCACCTCAACCGTTCCGGTAGTAAACTCAGTTGGATCCTGCGAACGCACGTTGATTGCACCTGCTAGTGCGCTCGAACCGAAGCGGATTCCTTGCGGACCACGCAGTACCTCAACCTGTTCGATATCAAACATCGGCGTAACGAGACCCAGGCCACTGAAATCGATATCGTCAATGATGGTTGCTACGGAGGGGTTAGGAGCACCCTCGTACTGCTCCAGCTCACCGATACCGCGAATAATAAAGAATCGGGGGCGTGAGGTTCCACCGGACCACATCATGTCGGGGATCGATTCGATCTCGTACTTAAAGTTATTCTCTCCCTTCTCGCGTAAGCGCTCCTCCTGCACAACGGTAGCGCTTTGAGAGAGATCTATTAGTGCCTCCTTAAATGGAGCACCATAAATAAATAGCTGTGTAGCGTGCGGCTCCTGCTTACTTTCAAGCTCCTGAGCATTAGCAGATGAGCGACAAAGATAGATCGCCGCAGTGCTTAGGATTAATAATAGGGATCTCGAACTCAAGATATATCCTCTCCCTACGCCGGTATTATCCGTCTCAGGTTCAAAGGGTCTCACTCACATTGAGCGTCTCAGATCCGTGCGGCTTTAGGCCGCGGACCTCCCCTGGGTTAATATCTCTCTCAAGTAGCTTAGAATTGTGGCAAATGCAAGCTTAGGGTTTTATTGAGAGGGTGCTGCAACTTCAAGCTGCACAGCAAAGAGCTTAGACATAGTGCGATCGAATCGCTCTAAAACTGCGCTCCATGCGTATTCGCGTTCAACGTAAGCTCTGCCCGCCTGGGCGTGTTGCAAGCGCCCCGCAGGGTGCGTCAGATAATATTCGGTCACTCCACCTAGATCCTGCGGAGATGCAAAATAAAGCCCACCCTTAGAATCAATCACATGCTGCTTGGTTACTGCACATTTAGCGTGCACAACAACAGGTGTTTCGACCATCCAGGCCTCCATCATCACGATTGAAAAGGATTCATTCGTTGAGGGCTGACAGAGATATAAGGCGTGCCGAAGTAGGCGTTGCTTCTCAATCTCGCTCAGATGCGGCAGATCGATAATATCACCCCGTGCTAGGGCCTGCGGCCGGTGCAGGTCGCTGAAGCTACCTCCACCTAGGATAACGAGCTTAACCTCTGCGGCTATAAGCCCCTCATCTTTCGCCGTACAGAAGGAATCGATCAGCAGCTGCACGTTCTTTCCGGTCTCCTTGCGACCGAGGTAGAGGATATAGGGGGCAGGATCTGTGAAGTATGGCTTAAGCTCTTTTATCGATTCACGCGACGGCAGCTCGAATCCCATCCCCACCACATCCCCTGGGATATCTCCGTAGAGTGAGCGCGCCAGATGCATCTCAGGCGCTGCGTTAAAGAGGCATCCCCGCACCTCTCTAAACATCGCGGCGATAACATCTAGGTACGCGTACGATTCATCATGAAGGCATGGGATCAGTACGCTGCGTTGTGGATTCAAAAGCGCGCCCCAAAAGGTAGTTCCGAAAAGATACGGGCCGAAGAAGATCGCATCAAAGCGGCTCTGCTCCTGTAAAAGGTAGGCATACAGAGGGCGCGAATTAACGCTCTCTGCTAGCCAGGTGATCTGATCATCGGGCGCTACCGGATTACCCTCACAAATTGAAAGCTGCAGTGGAACCCACCTATCTAGGTTACGCTCATCCACAGGAAATCGGTTGAGTTTAATACCCCCAATACCCCCCAGTAGCTCCTCACCTGCAGGCATCTCGTTGGCCCAGGTGCGATTATCCCTGGCGCAGGTTGATACAATCTCGACCCGATCTCCGCGCGCATGCAGCTCACGCGCAAGGCTTCCCATTAAGGTTTCAGCCCCTCCAGCTATCCCCTCAAAATAACGGGGAACAACGAAACAATAACTCTTAGGGGTCATATATCTACCGTACGCAAAATAGGCTTATGTGGTCAGAAAACAACGATTTAAGCCCGTTTCAGATGCTTATACCACAACCCCCCGTTCGCTAGGAGTATGCCCTACTATAGGTTAACCCTAAGTAACTGGTCACCGTAGTTTAATGTCGCGATTCAAGCTACTCAGATTACGGCGAAGTTTCATAGGTAATTCGATTGGTCGTCCCCTGATCGGGGACGGCAGATTTTGTGACCAGTTAATGTTTTCACCCCCACCGCATTGCTGCGCCAGCAGCTTGCGCTGCTGGACGGGCTCTGCAAATCGACCCCTGAGGGGTTAAAACCGCGCAGGATCAGCATCTTAGCCCTTTAATGAGAATAAAGGTCACATACGAACAGGGTCGAACCATAACCTTGTTTATCAACTACGTAATGGAGTTGAGATGATTTTCTGTTGTAATGAATAAGGAGAAACGTATGACGAGTGTACCACAGCCCCTTCTTTTAACTGTTAAGGAAGTGGCTAAACTATTGCGGATTCATCGCCCGAAGGTCTACGACCTAATCAAGGCGGGAACGATTGAGGGCTTTAAATTAGGCTCAGATTGGCGCGTTAAGCGTGAATCGGTAGAGAAGTTGATTGGGGTTATCCCTGAGGACTTCTTCCCTACATCAAAGGGCTTAAAGAAGGTCATAGCGAACGGACACGACCACGTGAAGCTTGCTTCCTAGGGCCAAGAACACATAGAAGTGTTGCGAGGATCTCCGCTATTACATAGAGTTCGTTAGACGCAATTAAGTCGAGGAACTTTCATGAAATTTGCAATCGTAACAGATAGCCATATCGGACCATGCGGATTCTACAGAGGCATAAACCGCATCATGAGCAACGTATCGGAGAACGTGCTCTGTGAGCTCGCGGAAACTATCAACCGAGAGAGCGATATCTCATTCATCTCTCAACTGGGAGATCTGAGCCAGGACGATGTTAGGTATCCGAACGTTGAGTTCGATCGGGCTAACTTTAAGCGAGCTCTCTGGTATTTCCAGAAGTTTAATGTGCCTGTATATCACGCCGTCGGAAATCACGACCGCGAGAACCTCAACTACAACGACCTGTGCGAGCTCCTTAATCTCACTTCGCTGCATTACTCATTCGATGCCAATGATGTTCACTGCGTATTTCTTTATACGCGGCACTTTAACCATCAAAACATGACAATCGAATCAGACCAGCTGGAGTGGCTTAAGCAGGACCTCGCTACTACTAAGCTAAAGACCCTAGTTTTTATGCATCACCCTGTATCGGATCAAGATCTCAAGGGAAACTTTTGGTTCGATGGATCGATCAATAAGGCCCTCGTTTCAAATCGCGCAGAGGTTCGCGAAATCTTTGAAGAGAGTGCTAAGGTTATCGGTGTCTTTAACGGGCATCTGCATTGGAATAATATGACCGTACATAATGGCATCCCGTACTTTACTATCCAATCGTGCATAGAAGATGTCTCAGGAACTGGAGTTCCTTCCAAGAGCTACGCAATTGTTACGGTTGTAGGTTCTAAGGTCTCGGTCGAAGTTTGCGGGGGTGACCCTGCTAGTTTTCTGCTAGATCCAAAACAATAACTATTCACCCATAAAAAAGCGTCTACGACCTGTCTCGCTAAAGCTTTAGCCAGAGCGGATCAGGGGACATCAAGAAATGGCGAATAATTACTTAGTCAGCAATTTGCGTTGATTATCTAGGTGCTGGAAGAACTCGGCTCTGTCCTCTTCACTTCCAAGTGCCCTTTGTACGAAGGTGTCGTTCATCCCTATCGAATAACCGGCATGCAGCATTACCTGAGCTCGCAGGCGCGAAACCCCGGCAAGCACAGCGTCCTTACCGAAGCGCTCTCCGATCGAGACATGTTCCTCTCCAACAGCAAAAACTTGATCGTGCATTATAGCCTCAACTCGCTTAAGAGATCGCTCGACAGAGCTTAAGAAGGCGAGCTGTTTAAGTGCCGTCATGCTCAGAGTTCGTTCTTCAGAGGGATAAGGGGCCCATTCATCATCAACCAAAGCCCCAATCGAATGAGCGATATGTTGCATAACTGGTTCAGTGATTCCTATTTGCGAAAGAAGCTCGTTACTCAAGATGCATTTTTCTGCCTTGATTACCTTACTGGCATCGGCATCTAGATCGTTATCAAAGCGCTGCATCTCAACCATCTTTTTTACGAGATTGGGATTCAGGTGGTATTTTGCAAGCAAGCCACTTGCGTCAAACAGGTCAAATTTGTTTATCTCTGGCCCCCGACCCGCAAGCAACTTCTCAACACACAACTGCTCAGGTGGAACCATGCCAAAGAGGTAGCCTGCTGGCGTTTCAACGGTGCGGCGATGAAAAAGATCGTGCTCATCGTGAGTGCACACAAAACAGAAACCTTTAGGATCCGGCTGCGCACGGGTAATTAAGAGCGCATCGAGCTCGACGTTAGTTCCATCTTTCGCCTTAGCCTCTCCCTTGATTCCCTCGCAGTGATAAACCGCCTTGTCTTTCCCATCTATCCAGACAGGTATGTTATTACAGAGCTTCTCCATGAGAACCTCCATCTGTACCTTTGCGCCTGGCGATTCAACCAGCGTCCAGTCGATATCAGGAGATACTGGGCGCCCTTTTCCCTCAAGATAAATTGCTGCTGCAAGACCAGCCTTAATTACAATTGCGCTCTCGCCCCTAGCTATCGCACCTGCAGATAAGCACTCGGCTGCTGCCGGTAAGAGCACCTGGTCAAGAATCTCTGTGATACAGTTAGGAACTGATGGATGCCCATACTCTAACTTTCGCCTAGTTAGGATATCCTTAGCCTCGTTCATCGCACGCGTTTGGGCATCAACTGTAGCCTCAACCATCATCGCAGCGAGGGCGTCGGGGGTCAGGCCCCTGAACTGTCCACTAAAATACCCATTCTCCACAGCCTCTCTCTCTGTCACATTCCACACAACGCGTGTGTCGTATACCTTGTGCAGGAGTGGGGTTTGAAGCATATCTGCCCTCACTAAGCTGCCTAGCTTCTCGATGCGTTCCGTGTGCTCCTCGGGATGAGCGCCAACGCGGCTGATGATTCTTCCAGGAAGGATATCTTGCGGAACCTCAACGCGTAGGGTCACAAGTGGCGCTACTGGGAGCATGTTGTGCAAAGCCTCCGCTAACTGAGTCATCTCGATGTAGCTCGTCACTAACATCACCGGGATCTCGCCACGATTAAGCGCTTTAACGATATCGCCGCCAGTAAAGCCGTAATACCCTTTATATTTTACATTAGAGAAGATCACGCTCTCTGGCCCAGTTAAATCGGCTCCGGTTGTACCATCCTGTTTAAATCGCCACGGCTGATCTCCGACAGTATCGTTCGGGCGCCGTTCGCGCGGCATATAGCGAGTAGTAGCGGTATATGTTTTTGATGGATCCTGTTGTAAGAAATTAAAGATCGTTGTCTTACCGGCGCCAGGGAGTCCACTAATCACTAGCAGTGCTGGGAGCTCTCCGCGCGCAACGCACCCAAGGTAATGTAGACGCCCGTCAGCAGAGGGGAGCTTTAATTTATCACTTAAAGCCTCCGGAAATAGATCTTTAGATACACTCTTGGTGTCTGTAGTTATTGGATTACTCATAGATTTTTACTATTTAAACGTCGCTATGTAGTTCGGCTACTGAATTCAGGATCCAGGTCGGTCTCTCAGTGCTAGATGCTGCATCCTTAAGGGTGTTCTCCCCTGTAAGAACGAGCACGGAGTCAATGTTAGCAGCCCTTCCAAGAGCGACATCGGTGTAGAGACGATCACCAAACATTACCATTTTATCGCGTGCTATCGAGAAACGGATCTCGACCTCTTCAATCATAGCTGCCGATGGTTTTCCAAGGATAGCTTTCGCCTCAATACCGGTCATGACCTTGATAGCAGCATAGTACGCACCACAATCCATGATCGGCCCCTCATCGCTTGGGCAGAACGGATCCGGGTGTGCTACGATATATGGAATACCCTTTGCTACTAACCGCCCTACCTCTGTGAGTTTGTCAGCCGTGGCAGTTCGATCAAACCCGATCACAACTACGTTCACTTTGCTGAGATCCGCTTCGTGAGAGACACCAGACTCGGCGCACATCTCCCTCATCGCCGGAGTACCCATGATATAGGCACTCTTAAATCCGTGGTTCTTCAGGTAGGTAGTGACCGTGTCTGTCGACATAACGATCTCTTTAAGATCGTTACAGAGCCCGAGCCCCTGCAATCTAGTAAGGTACTCTTGGCGTGACTTTGAAGAGTTGTTCGTCAAAAAGATCGGCTGTTTGCCTAGCTCTCTCAGCTTTTGAATAGCCTCTACTACACCAGGAATTATCTTTTTGCCGTTCCATACGGTGCCATCTAAATCAAATATGAATGCCTCTTTATTTAGGATAGGAGAGGTATCCGTGGTTAGCTCAGGACGATAGCCGTTTGAAGCAAGAGTCACCTCTCCTTTTATCATAATAGTACCTAACCTATCTGCCTCTGCGTTGTTACCCTGAGTTGTATTCATGTACTTACTACTAAATTAGTCATGAGATATAATTAGAATTAACTGCACGAGACATCGCCTGCTACGACAAAAGCTCGCTTGCTACGATAAAGGGTATCAGAGCCGCACAACCTACTCAAACAAACGACGTTAAATATGTGTTAGGATAGTAGCATCAGGTACTTACGCGACATATGCCGCCGCCGGCAATTGCTCACTTGAGCGTTAAGATTTACCGAGAATGGAGTGTATCCTCTGCATGCGGGCAAGGTACTCTGTCGACTCTTTATCGAAGTCGATATCGGGACGCATCTGCCTAAAGACCTCTTTAATAATCGGTAGATACTTTTCACCGTGCCCTTCGGTATATTCAAGCTCCAGCCTACGCCGCATTAGATCTTCTAGGCTCTCAACCTGCTCGGTATCAAGGGCGATCATAGTTTCTAACTCTATAATCTTCTCCGGAGATCTCTGAACATATTCTAAATAGTTATCGCCAAGGCGCTTTCCATATCGGCCTAGTAGTCGATCTTGAATCTCTGACGGAAGTTGCCGATGAGTTAATGCATTTATTAACTCCTTAGATTCCGTGTTGCTTGTACTCCCAGGTAACTTCTTTAGGTCCTGCCTCTCTTGGATTTCAGCGTTAGAGAGCGGTCTGCCGAGAATTTGCGCAGCCTCCTTTACCCCCTCAAAAGCCGTCCATGAGGCGGTAGTATATTTGCCCCCAAGCAAGCTCAACACCCCATTTACATGCGTCCAGATGTGCTTACGTGAGAGAACCGCTGAGTTGGCATCCTTGCCACGTATCGGAAGGGTTCGGATACCTGCGAATGCGTAACAGGCGCTCCCTCGATTGAGTCCAGCATCTGGAATATCCTTCTCGAGGCGGCCTAATATCTCGTCAACCTCATCAGTTGAAGGCATTGGATCGAGCTCAATCTGCTCAACCTCTCGCTCTGTCGTTCCAACCATCGTTCCTGCATGATGTGGCCAGACGAAGTAATAACGGGCCTTTCCAGGCATAGGCAAAAAGAGGCTCGGTCCGGTCCATGGCTTATTAAAGATGATGTGAGAACCGCGGCTAAATTTAAGTGGGCGCGGCTCCGCTCCAAGGGTGTTTGCGAGCATGGAGGCCCAGGGGCCCGTACAGTTTACGATCAATTTAGCGCGAAGATTTAGCTCACTCCCACCCTTTGTATCGAGAGCTTTAACCTCTAATATTCCATCCTTGCCGCGAGTGAGGGAGGTCACTTCGCAGTAGTTAAGGCAAGTTGCTCCGTATCGACGCGCCGCAATAATGTTGTCTATTACTAAGCGTGCATCGCTCATTATTCCATCGGTATAGACGAAACATCCCATCAGGTCATCTCGCCCGCTGTGAAACCCGGGAAAGTTAAGCTTAGCGCGAGGGATCCAACGGTGTCGTCGATCCTTTTTCTTTACCAGCAGATCGTAAAGGAATAACCCAATCCCGAGCTTAATCTTGAAGAAGTACGAGCCTTTTGGGACTGGAATAAGGAAATCAGCAGGCTTAACTAGGTTCCCAATATGTTCAAACATCTCCTCTCTGGCTTTTATCCCCTCAAAGACCTGCTCGAAATCACAGAGCTCCAAATAACGCAGACCTCCGTGAGCCATCTTTGAGCTGCGGCTGGAGGTAGCTCCTGCATAATCTGACCTCTCTAGGAGTGTTGTTTTGAACCCATAGGCTGCGGCAAATCGGGCAACCGCAGCCCCATGAATACCACCACCAACAACTAGTATGTCAAAGGTCCCTGCATCTGTGATTGAGTTAATGGCATCTGCTCGGGAGAGTGAATCAACTGTATGTTTTAGAGACGAACTGATCTTTTCTGCGTAAACTGTCATACTGTAATCTACCACACACCTTTTGAGATAATTTACATAACGGACTAATACCGATAGTCTATATGATTTTAGGGGCCAAGTCAGCTCTCGGCATAGTTTTAAGAGTGAATAGTTACCTTAATTACTCACGAAGAACTAACACAGTCTTGAAAGACTACAGGGCGCAGCGATGGTATTAATTAGCTAATTTAAGCGGTTGTTAATAGGAGGCTCCCTTGTCACTACCTTCCAATGATCCATCTAATGACCCTGTCCAGGGAAAGCCGTCCATACGGTTAGACCAATCCATATTTTCGATGCGACCGACCTCGGCTGATAGGAAAACTCTCCTAGAAGCGCCGGCAACTAACCACTCCGGCGAACTAACTATCGCTCAACGAGCCGCGTTCCAACAAAAGATCGCCATGATCGGCTATGGGGTCTACGGACAGGCCATTCATAGTCGACTACCAGACCATGATATCGTCCCATGGGAGAGAGCTTCAACAAGTCGTGAAAGCAGTGATCTTGCTACAACCGACCTTTCAAAAGCCATAAATGGACGGGGTCTCCTTATATTGGCTGTCCCAGCAAATGCATTTCCGAACGTGCTTAACAAGATACGCCCTCATCCAGATTCAGTTGTTGTTAGTCTGGCCAAGGGGCTTATCGTGCCAAATTGGAATCCTTTGGAGTCTGAGCGATCACTACGTGATGGGCCTCCAGAGGGATCTAATGCGT
>JAPLFS010000048.1 GCA_026390555.1 Pseudomonadota bacterium | reverse complement strand
TTCTTTCCTGACCGTTGTTGCTCATCCAAATGTCGCTCGATATCCACGCCTTTCATCAATGCCCCCTCTTTTCTTTGCACTACACGCTATTTACAAAAAACGCGGCCCGCAAAAAACATGGGCGTGGGGGGACGGATACTCAGAATGCGGAAAAAATAGGTGTTAGGCTTCTATCAAGCCAATACAGAAAGCGGTGCCAGTTGCCTTGGGCTACTCAATGACCTTGAAAAAGGGGGCTCCCGTCAAGCGGCGTCCTCTTTGTTGTTGATGGTGGCTCGGGGCTCAATTTACAGCTACGCCCCTAAACCCGGCATCAAGGTCCCCGATAAGATCTGGTAGATCCTCTATGCCCACCGATAGTCGAATCAGGCCATCGACGATGCCGTTCCTTTCGCGCATCTCCTTTGGAATAGAGGCGTGCGTCATAATGGCTGGGTGTTCGATTAAACTCTCAACACCACCCAGGCTTTCAGCTAATGAGAAGATCTTCACGTTCTCAAGGAAGGTGCGCGAGGCCTCTAGTCCGCCCCGCAGGATAGTCGTAATCATACCACCACCTGAGCGCATCTGTCGCTTTGCCACGGCATATTGTGGATGACTTGGTAGCCCAGGATAGATCACCCTTTCAACTAAGGGATGTTTTTCGAGGTATTCTGCTATCTGCAGCGCACTTGCAGCGCTACGCTCCATGCGAACTGCGAGGGTCTTTACACCGCGCAGAATAAGGAAGCAGTCAAAGGGGCTCGGCACCGAGCCGACGGCGTTTTGCAGAAACGCCAAGCGCTCTTTAAGCTCCAGGTTATCGCCTACCACGACGATCCCTCCGATTACATCGGAGTGTCCATTTATATACTTCGTGGCGGAGTGCAGAACGAGCGAGAATCCGTACTTAAGGGGGCTCTGTAGGTAGGGTGAGGCGAAGGTATTATCACAGACCGAGATAAGGCCAGCTTTTTGCGCAAAATCTCCAACCTGCTCCAGATCGACAATCTTTAGTAGTGGATTAGTTGGGGTTTCAATCCAGAGCATGCGGGTATTTGGCCTGCGCGCCTCGTCTAGCCTCGCCCGAACAGATTGGGGATCAGAGAGATCTACATAGGTAACCTCAAGACCAGCCGAGTGTTTTCGGACTCGCTCAAAGAGTCGATAGGTTCCGCCGTATAGATCGTCACCGGCGATGATATGGGAGTTCGCGGGTAGTAGATCTAGCACCGTTGCGCTAGCGGCAAGTCCACTTGAAAAGGCGAATCCGGCGCTGCCCCCCTCGAGGCTTGCCACACACTGTTCGTAGGCGTAGCGAGTGGGATTGTGTGAGCGCGCGTAGTCGAAGCCCTGATGCACCCCGGGGCTACGTTGTACGTAGGTTGAGGTTGCAAAGATAGGTGGAATAATCGCGCCGGTGGTTGCTTCAGGCTCCTGCCCGACATGCAGAGCCATAGTTGAAAAACCCATAGTTGAAAAACTAGCGGATTGAGAGCAGTCTTTATTTTTAGTCATCGTTCTTCCTGCGCAGATAATTAAGGTAGTCTATCTTAGTGATAAGTCCGATAAAGCGCCCCTCATGTACTACGATCGGAACCATATTACGCTCTAGAAGCGGCACCAGCGCGGATGGATCGGCGCTAGGGTGGAGGGTTTCAAGCTGTGTAGACATAAAGTCCTGTACGTTACGCGAGAACTGCGCTTTATCTGGGCTTGCGGCACTCAGCAGATCCCACTCATCGATAATACCGATTAGCTCCGTACCTATAAGGACCGGAAGTTGAGAGACCCCATGCGCCCGCATACGGGTGTAGGCTATAAGCAGGGTATCGCTAGGCTCTACGGAGATCGAGACTTTGTTGGTTATCAGGTCCCTTAGATCTCCGTAGTGCTCACCGGCTATTAGGCCCTGGTCGCGCATCCAGGTGTCGTCGAACATCTTTGTAATATAGCGATTTCCGGTGTCGCAGATAAAGGTAATGATCCGTTTCGGCGTTGTCTGCTCGCGGCAGTAACGCAGGGCTGCAGCAAGCAGTAACCCTGAGGATGTTCCGGCTAGGATACCTTCGCGTCTGAATAGCTCGCGTGCGAACTCGAAGCTCTCAGCATCACCTACCGAATAGCTTTTTTTAACCCGTGATAGATCCGATACCGGTGGGATAAAGTCTTCTCCCATGCCCTCAATTAGCCAGCTTCCAGATTCCTTTAGGAGCTCGCCGGTTTTGATATAGTGATCGAGGATTGAGCCCTTAGGATCGGCCAGCACCATCTCGGTCTGTGGTGAAACCTTGGCGAAGAAGCGCGAAAGCCCGGTCATCGTTCCACCTGAACCGACCCCACATACAACAGCGTCGATATGGTGCCCCATCTGCTCCCACATCTCTGGGCCGGTGGTTGCTTCATGCGCATCGGGATTAGCGCGATTGGCGAACTGATTTGCATAGAATGAGCCGGGGGTTTCAGCTGCGATACGCTCGGCGATATCCTGGTAGTAGGCCGGGTGCCCCCTTCCTACGTCGGAGCGTGTGATGATAACCTCAGCACCGAGGGCTCGTACGGTGCGCACCTTCTCCTGACTCATCTTGTCCGGAATAACGAGCAGTAACTTGTAGCCCTTCAAGGCCGCAACGAGGGCCAGTCCAAGGCCGGTATTTCCTGCCGTTGCCTCTATTATGGTGCCTCCAGGCATCAGTTCCCCTGAGCGCTCGGCCGCTTCGATCATAGCGAGCGCGATACGATCCTTGATAGAGCCGGTTGGGTTCTGGTTCTCAAGCTTTACGTATATCTCGCACCCCGCTGTATCGAAGTGGGTTAGTTGCAGGATGGGGGTATTGCCTATTAGGTCGAGCACCGAGGTTGTCATGAATCTAATTGTACCGCACACCCAGGCAGCTCGAAAGAAGATTCCTTTTAAGCTGCAACTATAAGGCGAAGCACTAACGCAGTACGGGGCGGTATCGTGAGTTTTATAGCTCCGCTAGCTGCAGTAACAAAAGGTGCGGCAGAAAAAGGTACAGAAAAAGGTACAGTAGCGTACTCGGTTTTGCAATCGATATGATTTGCACCACCATAGCACGCATTATCTGTATTGAGCGCCACCGTGTAGCGCCCCGGCTTAACCCATATCTCGCGATCTTGGCACGACCTATCTGGATGCAGATTAAATACAAATAATAGCCCTGCCCGCTCAAACACCAGGATCTTATCCTCTACGTGCTCGTAGTGCTTATAGGGCCACTCCTGCTCTAATAGCGCAGAGTCCTCGGCTAACTTCATCATGGCGCGGTCAAAATCCGCCAGGTAACGATATTTTAGATCTGGCGCATCCCGAAGGCTCCACTGCCTACGCGCATAGTGATACGACCAGTTGTTGCCCTCACGGGGAAAATCAACCCACTCCGGATGCCCGAACTCGTTCCCCATAAAGGTCAGGTAGCCGTGACCAGCAGTTCCGAGGGTAATCAGTCGGATAATCTTATGCAGAGCAATGGCACGATCTATAACAAAGCTCTGATCGCTCACCCCCATGTTCCAGTACATCTCCTGGTCAGCAAGCCAGAACATAACGGTCTTATCGCCAACTAGCGCCTGGTCATGCGACTCGGCGTAGTTAATGGTGCGCTCATCGGCGCGACGATTAGTAAGCTCCTGCCAGATCTGAGATACGTTCCAATCCTCGTCGCGGGTGTGCTTGAGGAGCTTAATCCAGTAATCAGGGATGCCCATCGCCAGACGATAATCAAAACCGACCCCGCCCTGCTCTATAGGTGCCGCAAGGCCTGGCATGCCGCTAACCTCCTCGGCGACAGTTATCGCATCGGGGCGAATTTCGTGAATAAGTGAGTTTGCAAGCGAGAGGTACGCCACGGCGTCCTCGTCTACGTTACCGCTAAAGTAGTGCTCGTATGATGATGCCCCAGAGCCAAGCCCGTGGTCGTGATAGATCATGCTCGTTACTCCGTCAAAGCGGTAACCATCGAACTTAAAATGGTCTAGCCAGTAACGACAATTAGAGAGCAAGAGATGTAGCGTCTCGCTTTTTCCGTAATCAAAGAGACGCGTATTCCAGGCAGGGTGCTCGCCGCGCGCCCCTTCGTGGAAATAGAGGGTGTAGCTTCCATCGAACCTACTTAGCCCTTCAAGTTCGTTCCTAACGGCGTGCGAGTGCACTAGATCCATAATCACCGCGATACCGAGGCCGTGTGCAGTATCGACTAGCTCCATTAGATCCTCCGGGGTGCCGAAGCGCGAGGATGGCGCGAAGAAATTTGAGACCTGGTAACCAAAGGAGCCGTAATATGGATGCTCCTGGACGGCCATCAGTTGAATCGTGTTGTAGCCTGCGTCTGCGATACGGGGAAGTATCCGCTCGGTAAACTCACGATAAGTTCCTACGCTGGCATCCTCCTGCGCCATACCAACGTGCGCCTCATAGATCCGGCGAGCGCTCTTTTGAACTCTAAAATTCGGATGTCTCCAACGATAGCTCTCAGTCGGCGCCCAGACCTGCGCACTAAAGAGCTTAGAAGTTGGGTCCTGAACAACCCGACGACAGAAGGATGGAATACGCTCTGCACAGATCTCACGACCGTGCTCATGCCAGAACATTAGTAGCTTATAGTGGTCACCGTGCTTAAGAGCCGAAAGTGGTAACGTGATATCCCAGCTGCTTTGGTCACGACGAACTAGGTCGTAACGTGAGTCCTCCTTCCAGCCAGTAAAGTCGCCGATAACTGTAATACGGGAGGCGTTCGGGGCGCGTTCACGCAAGATCCAGGCAGAGGACGTTTTGTGCAGCCCAAAGAACTCGTGCCCCTGGGCAAAGTCAACCAACGACATGCGGTCGCTGGTAATGCGTTGCTCGAAATCCTTAGCAAGGCGGCCACGGTATTCGATAGCGCCAGCGAAGGGAGCGAGCCAGCCATCGAGTTGAACTAGTTTAGGGGTCTCTGATGTCATATCCACTTAAGCATGCTAGCTCATTTTGTACTGCCTAGGGAGCCCAACAGTAGCGTAATAATGCTTAATTCAGCTACACTGTGAAAAGTTATGACAACAGATAAACCAAAGACCCAAGCCTGCCACATCCTTACCCTGATAAACGGAGAGACGGAGGAGCTTATGGATCTGATTGAAATCAAGGGTTTTGATCTCACTAAGTTCTGTGTGCAGTTCGATGTTCCGGTCGAGAGCGACCCGGAGATGCTCGATCGATATGCGGTAGGTCCCGATGATGCGCAGTTCGTAATCGACGCTATTGGAGTTGTTATAGCGTTTGATTTTGCGAAGTATGCCTACTTTATTGAGGCGGCCGAGCGGCACTGATTAGGTGCGGTTAGACAGGAGCAACACCGAGTGAGGCAAAGACACCCTCTTTAATCAAGCCACGAGCCTCTGCGCTTAGAGCATAGCTTGGCTGTGATCCCGGCATACGAAGACACTCAAGCATCCTTAGATCTACTATTGAGCGCAAAATCCGCTCGGTATCCTTACTCTTATCTTTGTTGGAGTCGGCTGCACTTAATGCAAGCTTTTGCGTAAGAAGATCGAGGGGAACGAATTCACCCTCCCGCGTATCTCGCATGTAGTTCATGGTAGCAGAGAAGCATTGCGTGACGGTTGGAGTTAGACTGAACCATTTAACTAACCTCTCGGCACGGGTGTCAGGTAGCGGGAGGTTTTCCAGGATCTCATTAACGCCGTAGCGGATCTGGTCAAGGGTTGTTGCGATCTTTCGAATATTTTGCGTCACATTAGCTATCTTTTCAGATAGCCTCGTCAGGTTGTCTTCATTTTTAAGATTGTTCAGTGCGTATAGGCCCAACTGAAGGGAGGCTTTAGCGTTCTCAATCTCTTGGTGAGAGAGCTTTAGATTAGGGTCGATATCTCTGCCCGCTGCCATATGCTACGTCCTTTGCTGGCTAATACGTTAATTATCCGGCCAAATCGGCATGTAGTAAAGGATCTTAGTTTCGATGGTGACCCATAAGGATAGATCCGGACTATTGAGCTCCATTATGAGGTTCTGACTGAGAGAATAGTTACTGGAACCCTTCTACCACGGCGTAGCATCATAATTTCGGTAAGTAACACAATTAACCCTACCGCAACTCCGTATATGAACGCTAAGTACTCGATAGAGCTAGGCAAGGATGAGGAGAAGGTAGCGCAGCTTTTAACCCGTGATGCCTGGGTCTACTTCACCAAGCTTATCTCACAGCGCGAAATATTTCACGTAAAGGATGTTCCGATGATGCCTCGCCGAGGGCTCTTTACGATCGCCTGCGATGAGGAGCTGCTGCATTACTACCTTAACTTTGCAACCGCATACACCGACGAGCTAACGCTTCTAGGTTGGTCTAAGCAGCAGATCTCTGCAGCCGCTCAGTCCTTTGTGATAAAGCTTGAAAACGCTACGGGGCTAAAACGGGGCGGCGATCTTCTAAACTCTCAGGTGGCGCACTAACCAACTATCTTAGTGTGTATAGCAATCCACTCAAGCGTGCACGCACCCTCATTTTCAAGCAGCTTAAGTTGTTGCTCTACGGCCGATGCCGCTGTTCCTCCCCTACTGGTTCTTCTATTAACAACGGTTTCAAGCGCGATTGCCTCGAAGATATCGGCTTCAAAGATAGGAGAGAGCTGCTTGTACTCATCAAGCGATAAGGCCTCAAGCCCCTTTCCCTCTGTAATACCGTAACGCACTAGCTTGCCCACCACCTCATGAGCCTCTCTGAATGGCAGGCCTTTTTTGGCGAGATAATCAGCCGCATCGGTTGCGTTGGTATAGCCAAGCTCCGCGCTAGCGCGCATTGATAGCGCGTTAATCTTACAGGTGCGGATCATATCCGCCGCTACCCTGAGCGATCCAAGTACGGTATCGACCGTATCGAATAGACACTCCTTGTCCTCTTGCATATCCTTATTATAGGCCAGGGGTAATCCCTTCATCACGGTTAGAATCGTAGTGAGCGCCCCGTATACCCTTCCGGTTTTGCCGCGTATGAGCTCGGCAAAGTCTGGGTTCTTTTTTTGCGGCATGATACTGCTTCCAGTAGAGAGCGAATCGTGCAGCTCCACAAAGCTAAATTCGCCCGTAGTCCAGAGCACCAGCTCTTCGCCGAGGCGCGAGAGGTGCATCATACAGGTAGCGGCACACGATATAAACTCGATAACAAAGTCACGGTCGCTAACAGCGTCCATGCTGTTCTCATAGAGCTCATCAAATCCTAAGAGCTCAGCAACCCGTTCCCGATTTATAGGGAATGTCGTTCCGGCTAGCGCACCTGCCCCAAGGGGTAGAATATTAACCCGTTTCCAGAGATCGGTAAGCCGCCCAATATCGCGCTGAAACATCTGCGCATATGCCAAGAGATGGTGCGAAAAAAGTACCGGTTGAGCCCGTTGCAGGTGCGTATACCCCGGCATAATAGCGGCAGGATTGGCGCGCGCCTGTCCGATTAGGCTCTCTTGTAAGAGTAGTAACGCCGAGACGAACTCAATAATCTGTGCTCGAACAAAGAGATGGCAATCCAATGCTACCTGATCGTTTCTGCTGCGCGCCGTGTGGAGCTTGCCTGCTAATGAGCCTATCTCCTCTGTCAGATAGCGCTCGATATTCATATGAATATCCTCATCTGAGATTCTAAACTCAATCTCTCCGCGCTCTAGCTTGGCGCGTACCTGACTTAGGCCCTGCTGAATGGTGCTGGATTCCTGTGCTGTGATAATGCCGGTTTCACCGAGCATCTGTGCATGCGCAATACTGCCCTGAATATCAAAGGGGGCGAGCCTGCAATCAAAGAGGATAGAGGCACCGAAAGCCTCTGCAAAACTATCCGCTGATTCTGAAAAACGACCACCCCAAAGCTTCTTCATAGCCCCCCCCCCTCTCAGTATTGAGGGAAGGTTATGACCAGCGCTTGATTTTT
Source organism: Pseudomonadota bacterium (assembly GCA_026390555.1). NCBI lineage: Bacteria > Pseudomonadati > Pseudomonadota > Pseudomonadota bacterium. The sequence goes on along the minus strand of JAPLFS010000048.1, from coordinate 12,600 downwards.
ACAAGACGTCCCATTGGTACGCTCCCTTCTCGATTACGGAGTCCGCTAGTTTCAGAAGCTCTGTGTCGGCGTTCCGGTTTAGCTCTTTAAGGTTAGAGGATACCCGCTCCTTTGCCAGATGGGTATAAACCCGTGCAATAGCTAGCTCATCGCCGCAATTATCAACCCCTTTCTCTGTTATTATTGAACTTACTCGGGCCAGAACGCACATCCCCACAAAGAGGTCGATGGCGGAGTTGGCTATCCGTTTTGTAACGATCTGCTCCCCGATAATACCCTTTCCGTAGCGTTTAAGGGTCGCTTCGACCGCTTGGGCCAACTTTGCAATCCCCTGTTCAAGTACGAGCGCCTCACTTTTAAGGCTAGGCGCAATCTGCGAGAGCGAGCTTCGCCCAAGTGGTATCATCTGGCCTATCTTTTTACCGGCATACCCTGAGAGAAGGCCAAAGCCCTTAATAGGGTCGTTGAATATCCCACTAATTCCACGCGCAACATCCTTTAGGGCATCGCCAGCATCCTTCATTCCGGAAAGACCTATGTAGAGCCTAAGGATCTCGTTTGTACCTTCAAATATGCGGTTAATCCGACAGTCTCTTACAACTCGCTCATATGGGTAATCCTTCATAAAGCCGTTACCACCAGCGATTTGCAGCGCCTCGTCGGCAACTGTCCAGAGCGCCTCTGAAGCATAGACCTTGCTGATCGCAGCCTCGACTGAGAAATCCTCGCAACCGCTATCAACCAAACCACCCACAACGCTTACAACACTCTCGGAAGCGAAGCAGAGGGTCGTCATCAGCGCTATCTTCTCCTTAATCAGCTTGAAGTCTGAGATACTCTTTCCGAACTGCTTTCTCTGCGTAGTCTGGGCGATAGCTAGCTCGATTAACCTCTTCATCGCACCGACAGAGCCACCACCAAGTCCGGTTCTTCCGTTATTAAGCACCGCCATAGCGATCTTAAAACCCGCACCCTCCTCGCCTAGAACGCAGTTGGCAGGCACCTGCACATTATCAAAGCGGACAGTTGTAGTGCACGAAGCACGGATACCCATCTTGTTCTCTTTGGGGCCGTTAGAAACGCCGGGCCACTCACGCTCGACTATAAAGCCGGTAATCTTGCCGTGCGCAGAATCTGTTTTGGCCGTCTTTGCAAAGACCGTATAGAATCCAGCGATGCCGCCGTTAGTGATCCAGATCTTCTCACCGTTTAAGCTCCAGGAGCCGTCCTCGTTCTTTGTTGCGTGTGTTTTAATCGCAGCCGCATCGGAACCTGCGCCAGCCTCCGTCAAGCAGAACGCTGCTATTAGCTCCCCAGAGGCTAGACGTGGCAGATAGCATTTTTTTTGCTCCTCCGTTCCAAAGAGGAGTAGCGCCTTCATTCCTATGGAGCTATGCGCGCCTATGGTGAGCGAGCTCGAGGCATCGTAGCGACTTGTTTGCTGTAGCACCCTTGAGTAGCCCGAATTAGATAGTCCAAGGCCCTCGAACTCGCTCGGTATGATTAGCGAGAATAATCCTAGAGCCTTTAACTCATCTATGTACTCAGATGTTTGCTCTCCGGTTTCATCGAACTTCTTAAATAGCGCACCCTTATCGGCCATAAACCGATCTACGGACTCTATCACTAGTGCAAGGGTTTCGCGCTCAGCCTGCGAAATCTGCGGAAATGGAAAGAGACTAGAATCGCGAACTTCACCGAGAAAAAGGCCCTTAGCGGGGCTAAGCTGTTCCTGCGGCGTTGAATGAGATCGTGACATGTTTCGTTATTTCCCTTTTAGTAAAAATCGGGTCATACGGGTGAAGATATCACCCTGCTTAGTTGCAGCGCCGTGACCACCCTCGGTCCATAGATACTTAGCACGGGGCCAACCTTGGCGCAGGAGCGCAATTTGCGAGCGGGTTACCAGATGATCCCCCGTAGCGCGGATAACCATAATGGATTCCTGAGCCGTTTTAGGGCTAAACGAGAGCGGATTATGGTCAGAGAAGAGATCGCGTAGTAACGATAGGCTTAGCTCGGGCGGAATGGGGCCGTTATCGGCATATTTACGCTTTAAAAGCTCCCAGGCCATGTCCCCCATCGAAACTAACGGCACAACCAACACGGTTCTGTGAAGATTATCTAGAGCGCTCCAAAGCGCCCCTACATAGGCGCCTAGACTCATACCTATACAACATATCTGCGAGTGTCCCTGTCGCTCTAGAAATGCACTGAGGCTCCGCAGGTCGTGCAGGGCGTGCGCCATGGCCACACAGGTGCGGATCGGATCTGCACTAGGAAAAAGGGGCACCCCTTCCGGAGCGTTGCTCGGCATTCTACGCCCATGAAACGGCAGCTCTACGAGAGCTACGTTGCATCCGAGTGAAAAGTAGAGTCCTGGCAGAAATGCGAGCGAGTTTACACGTTGGTCGCCCATCGTCCAGCCATGTATCGCAACGATAGTTGGTCTAGGCTCGCTCCGATCCGTATGCTCCCAGAGCCGCACATGAGAGATCTGATTCTCTTCAATCAACTGATAATCGCAATCGTGTTGCCAGTTACTCGCAGGAAAATGAGAATCAAATGCTAGGTCAACCACCCTACCGTTCGGAAATCCGTGAATTGGAACTACATGCGGCTCAAGCGTAGCTGTTGGGGCAGCGAGAAGTTCGCTCAGTGCGCCCTCTGTGCGTAGTTTGAGTAGCTTTGTGCGGTACTCAAGCAGGGTCTGCGGATCAAGGCCGGGCGCAAAGGTATCAAGGCGTACGTTATCAAGGTTTCGACCGAGCTTAGAGAGTACGCGCTCTAAGGCTCCCCCTCCGAGCATAGTAAGCCGCTCAACATCGCTTAAGCGGGCGTCGTTACGGCCGTTAAGGATGCAGTAGTCTGAAACTGTATCGTGTGCGCGTGTATCGTTTTTAGCCACTAAAAATGCATCTCCTAACTATAGGATGTCGCAGGGTAAGTCTCGGACTTGCCAAGATTTACGCTCGCAGTAAATGGATCTAAACTCTATCCATGTACAATTATAGCAGCTTGGAGTTGAGCGTGGGTAATTACGTTAACTAGCTGGTTTAATTGATACTATTACGGTATTGTCTGCAACAGAGAGCTCCGAAAGCCTATCAAGCAATGTCCCTCCAGCAGCAGCAGCCCCTCCACCAGTGGATAGTGTCTCCGGGTCAGTTGCCGCAGCCGTAATTGCGCCTGAGATCCACTCGGCCGCTGCAATAAGGGCGGTGCTCTCTACAGATCTGCCGTTAAGGTTAAGTTCGCTTAGCTCGACTGTAATGGCCCCTGTAACGAGTGCAATCTTTCCACGGGCCGATCCAAATGCGTACCTTTCCATCGCCTCTCCGAGCAGAACGCTTGCATAGGAGTCTTGAAAGAGTTGGCTTAGCTTAAAAGAGAAGCGCGCAACGATCTCTCCCCTTTCTGGATATATTTCAGCAAACTTAGCGAGGGACGAGCTCGCTACAGCAGCTAGTATCTCCCCCTTTGAAAATTCAAAGGTGCCGCTTGTGCCCTTATCTGAGAGCACCCGTGTTAATTCATTAACCTTGCCTTGGGCTGCGTTCTGCATGGGCGTGCTAGCCGCGGCGCTCAGCTCAAAGGGCGCAGCACTGGTTGAGGTGTACGTATCGACCGCGTTACGCATACTGGTAAGAATGTAGTACCCGATCACCGAGAGCACGGTAATAAGTATCCCTAGAGCGATTAGGCACCCGTAACCGAGACATCCGCCACGAGGGCCCTGGGAGGTATTGTTTTCGACCATGCTTATTATAGTCCCTGCAGCGCTTTGGTAGTATCTATCCCGAAGGCGCAGCTACGGACGGCCCCAACGTCAGAATCGCCCAACTGCCTTACGCACCGTTGGCAGCGCTCAATGCGCGAGAATATCTCTCCGTCAGCGCGCCACTTTTCGCAGCGCTGACGAGGAGTCAGCGAGCATGCGGAGAACGTTAGGCTTACGGTAGCTAGTAGGATAAAAAAGAGGGTTTTCATATCGCATCTTTAACATGTTTTTAACTCTTCGGGACAGATGCCAAGAGTTAACTTTTTAGCGGTTGATAGAGAGGGGTTAATTGCTAAGCTGTCATCCCTTTTTTACGGCGCGCTCCAACATCTCATGCATTAATCTTTGATATGGAAGCCCCTTGGATTTGGCTAGTTTTTTCAACCTCTGTAAAAGGTTTGGCGCTACTCGCAGGGCAATTAATTGCTTTGCAGAGCCTGTTCTTGGTCGACCAACTCTGCGCGCTCCTAAGAGCTGTTCGCTGGTCAGTTCAGGGATATCTGAGAAGTTAATTTCTTTGTCCGGCATATGCCTTCCTTTCTTTTCTTGATGTTTGCCGCGCGCTGATAATGCGGATCGTTTCGTTGCCATTCTGATGTCTCCGAACTGTAAATATTACGGTTAAGGTCCGAGCCTTGTCTGATCCACCTATAATAAACCGCCTCTCCTCTTTCTCGGAGTGTCTTATGTCAAGCCCCTCAAGAGCCTGCGTATCTTCAAATACCGAGCAGGCCTCCATGAACGACACCTTATGCTTTAGGAGGTTAATGGCAGCTTTTGCTAAGTCCCATGAGAACATATTAGCGTATATACATTAATTAGGCGAGTATTTTCGGCTGTTACCCTTCGATTGTAGAGCTATGGCCGCCTAATATATCGAAACTGTCGAGGATTTGTTTCGGTTTTGATGGAGCGAAGCACTGGGGATAGGACTAGCGCCCTATAGCATCTCAAGCGCCTGCATCAGCTCTTCTCGAGATATTCCAGCAGAGTCTGTGGGTATTGAGATCTCAGCTTGCCTGATGTCCCCCAGTATCTCCGCCTGACGCTGCTCCTTTCTTCTCAGGTTCCAGTGTATTATCTCATCAACCTTGCATCCAAGTAACGAGATAACGTTAACGGTACCCCGTTGTCCGATACGGTGAATGCGGTCCACCGATTGCATCCAGTGCTCGGCGTTCCAGGTCTTGTCGATATACACTGCAGTTTGAGCAGCCGTTAGGGTTATCCCTACACCACCAGCCGCCGGAATTGCTACCAGGATTCGAATCTGATCGCCCTCCTGAAAGGCTTTAACGGTCAGGTCCCGCGCCGCCGCCGACACCTCGCCGCTAAATGGCGCAGCACCGAGATCCTTATAGCGCTCGCACAGCTCACGAACGTTCCCGAGATAGTTCGTCCATAAGACTATCTTCTGCCCCTGCTCACGAACAACCTCGTTTACGATCTCATCTAGCTCAAGGAACTTGGCGGGCTCCCCCTTCCATCCCGGGTCGATTAAACGGGGGTTCGAGGAGACCTGCACGGCGCGCAGATACTCCTCAAGGATATTTGTAATCTCGCGCACGAACTGCTCCCCGGTAATGGTGCGCATGCGAAGGATTAGTCCCTCACGGATCTCTTCGTAACGCTCCAGTTGGCTTCCACTAAGCTCGACCTCGCGCAGCGAGAAGGTTTTTTCGGGTAAATTAACCACGCGCTCCTTTCGTCTCCGCAGTAAGATCTCTTGCGCCCGAAGGATACTCTCGTTTACCTCATCATCGCGCCATTTTTTTACGGCGAAATCGCTAAACTCAGTTCCAAGCTCAGCTACCCGATCGAGCCATTTATAAAAGCTCCTGCCGAAGCGCTCTCCACCATCAAGAATTCGTAGCTGCGCCCACAGGTCGCTCACATCTTTCGGTGCCGGAGTGCCACTTAACAGCACCCGCCTATCGCAGCTCGGCGCTATCTCGTTTAGGGCTTTAAAGGTCTTAGCTGTTGGGTTTTTAACCCTCTGTGATTCATCAAGCGCTAGCAATGTACGGCGCTCAGAGGCGAGTCGCTGCAACTCCGGCATAACGTAGGAAAGTCTCACCCCCTCGTAGTTTACAATCACTACGTCGGTTTCAAGCGCCCCTGAATTAAGCATTCGAAGGGTCCAGGCTTTTGTGCCCTTGTCCCCGGTTAGCGCAGTAGCTTTTAGCTCTGGAAACCACATGGAGATCTCGCGCAGCCAGTTTCTGACTAGCGAGTTGGGGCAAGCAACCATGAGTAGCGAGAAGCTATCTGTACGCCTTAGTGTCACATAGTAGGAAAGCACTGAGAGGGTCTTACCAAGCCCCATATCATCACCCAGAAAGGCGTAGGGTGTTTGCTGGAGCCACTGAATAGCAACCCGTTGGTGCGGAAAAAGGCGCAGCGCATTCTCTCGCTCAAGGCCAACTAGAGCCTCAGCCGGCACATCTTCAAGGGAGCCGAAAAAGGCCGAACGCTCCCGCAGAGTCATGCGTCTTGCAACATCACGCTCAAGGCGCTCGAACGATTCACTGCGGGGGATCTCTCCTAATCCGTGCACCTCGCAGAGATGCCGCATCTCAGCTACAACCGAGACGAGCTGCGAATCTGGTAGCTCGGCAAATATCACCCGCCCCCCCTTGGCATAGGTGGTGTCTAGCAGCTCCGATAGTCTGGTCAGGGTTAGATCTCGCAGCTCACTTTCAGGTTCTAGATTTATAACCAGCACCCCGCGCCCAGAAGTGGCGGTCTTCCATAGAAGTGGGCAGTCGAGCACATCAACCACAACATCGTCGAGCGGACCCTGAGAGCTCGATACCTCCCTGAGTAAAGATTCGCGCCGCTCGGCGAGTACTCGGGTAACCTCTTTCGTTAGCCAGACAGTAAAAGGTAGCGATCCTAGACGGGACGAGAGCGCTAAGAGCCCCCGCATATCGAGCACAAAGGGCTTCTGTCCAGAGCGCCTCTGTACGCCAGGAAAAGCCAACTTAAACTGCTCCGCGGTAAAGTAACACGGTCGAAAGGTGTCCGGTTCCTCCTGTAGCTCGGTAATAAACGGAGTAAGTAGGGCTGCAGAGAGATCCTCACCACCAAAGGATCCCGGTGCGGCTAGTATGCTCCTACGCAAGGGCCCTGAACCAGCTAGCGCTGCACCGGCAACAAGATCTATCGCAAAGGAGCTTTTGGCATCCCTCAGCAGTTTAAGGAATGGTGTCAGTCCCTCTACCGGTAGGACATAGGCCCCGTCTTGCAGGGAGTAGAGCGCCGACTCGGTTTTTTTTAAGATCTTGTGCGCCTGTGAGCCGATGCGGGCAAGGATGCGCAAGCGCCTACGCTCTACGGCGAAGCGCACGATCAGATCTACCCGAACGGAGGCGATTACCCCCTCATCTACCGCAAATGGGTTCGCTCTAAGCTGCTCCATCGCCTGATCATGTGGGATGATAGCGGCGTTATCGCCAGCGAGTGCGTTAATAACCTGCTGGGCGGGAAAGGCCGTACATGCACGAACCGTTGCGATAAGCTCTGCTGGAACGCTCCAGCTTTTATCGAGCGGGTCGTAGCGCGCGCCGAGCATAGCCTTAACCGCCTGAACACGCTCCGGGGAGTACTCGAAATCAAGGCGTAGCAGCGCACCCTCTCTAAAGATCGAGAGGACGGGGCCCTGATTACGCCGCCATGGGGGGATTTTTCTAGGTTTACGGGGTGCTGGCATACCGTATTTATCGTGCCACAGAATAACTAGACAACATAGCTATGTAGTAATAGCTATGAAGACAATATCGGCTCCCCTTATAAAAAGTTGCCCTATACACTCTATTGAGTCAGCGCGGCTCACACGTTATACCCTACACATGGCGGCGCTAACTATATCTAAGGTCTCAAAGAGCTTTGGGCCTCAATCGGTACTCTCTGAGATCTCGCTTGAGATCAGTTCTGGAGAGTTCTTCTTTATCCTGGGACCCTCCGGTTGCGGAAAGTCCACCCTGCTCCGTATTATAGCCGGGCTTGAGCGAGCCGATGGGGGTACCATTGCGATAGATGGTGCGGTAGTTAACTCAGTGCCCCCGCAGAAACGTGGGATCGGGATGGTCTTTCAGCACTATGCGCTCTGGCCGCACATGACGGTTGCGCAGAACGTTCGATTCGGACTAGAGGTGCAGCGACTCTCTCAGGATGAGCAACGATTACGCATGAATGATGCGCTCGAAGCGGTTCGTATGCTGGGTTTTGAGCACCGCTATCCGCACGAGCTCTCAGGCGGTCAGCAGCAACGGGTGGCGCTAGCAAGAGCCCTGGCATTACAGCCAAGGGTTATCCTAATGGATGAGCCGCTCTCTAATCTTGACGCCCGATTACGAGACGAGATCCGGGCTGAGCTACTAGCGCTACACCGCGAGCTAAAGTTGACTATTATATATGTAACGCACGATCAGGAGGACGCCCTGGCGCTTGCCACCCGTATGGCTATTCTAAACGCCGGACAGCTCGTGCAGCTCGGTACCCCTCAGGAGCTTTACCGCCATCCTAGCTCGCCCTTTGCGGCACGCTTTCTGGGGGAGGCTAATCTGTTAGCGGTTGCGATCGGCGAAACGAATGGGCGCGGATTGGGGGTCGCAACGCTTGTCGACGAGGTTGGGATTACGGTTCAGATTGCAACCCTGCCTAGTGCGCCTAGCTCTGGACTGCTCTGTGTTAGGCCCGAGTCGATTCAGATCTATAAGCCGGACCAAGTAGCCTCTATTGGGGGCATTGAGGCTAAGGTAACGCGTGTCACCTATCACGGCTCATACGAGGACTTTGAGCTCTTGGTGGGCTCCTCCACGCACATTAAGGGTCGTGCCATGGGTGCTGGGCGAAGTAATGGTCTAGCTACTGGCGATCAGGTTTCAATTGGCTGGGAGCCTTCGGAGGCGACCTTGATATCAGATGTAAAGTGAGCGAAGTTACCTAGAAGCCGATTCCTATCTTGGTGGAGGGGGCGCTGCGTGCTCGGTTATAGACCAAGATTAGTTGGGGCTGACCATCGTCGGTGACCGTAACGGTACTGGGAGACGTTTTAAATTGACGCTTGGGGAGATTCTCCCCGTTGCGGCTCAGTCTCTCAATCTTTACGTCATAGGTTCCGCTCGAAACACTCTTTGAGAACACACCATCTTTATCGACCTTGATTCGTAGCGACTTTCCTAAGCTGGATTTGATTGACAGTGTGCCAGATAAAGGAACGATTACAGTCATACACTCGGTGGAATCGTCCGACTCCAGGCTGCACGGCGAGGATGCGATCATCTGCCCTGAGAAGTTGTTTTGAGCTAGGCAGGGGGCGGCAGCCACTATACAAGTAGCCATAAGAAAGGATAAAACTCCACAGTATCTATATGATGCTTGTTTCAGTAACATATTGTGCTCCTATAAAGTTATGACTAAACACCGCCTCTATCCCTGGGCTCTTGCGGCGTTCCTCATACTCTTTATGCTGTATCCGCTCTCACATGTGCTCTTACGGGCTGTAATTGTTGGTGGTGAGCCCTCCCTGAGCTTTCTTCTGCTGATGATCAGCACGGAGTACTACCGAGAGGCGCTCTTTAACAGCCTAAACCTGGCTATCGTTGTCACCCTGCTCTGCTCCCTTATCGCCTACCCGTTAGCATTTATCTTGGCTCGCTATCGGTTCCGTGGAAGTGGTTGGATTCACTCCCTACTGTTACTACCCCTAGTTATCCCCCCCTTCGTGGGAGCGCTCGGGTTTCGGCAGCTCTTTAGTCGCTTCGGCAGTGTGAACGTATTGCTACTTAACCTTGGCATCATCGATAGCCCGATAAACTGGCTAGGGGCCGGTGGGGTCTTGGGGGTGATAGTCTTGCAGACTATTCATCTGGTTCCGATCCTCTACCTTAGTATCAGCGCCTCTCTCCAAAACGCACACCAGGCCCTTGAGGAAGCTGCACTTATGGCAGGCGCCTCACGTTGGCGCACCGCTCGTAAGATTATCGTTCCACTCTCCTTTCCTGGTTGGTTCGCCGGTGCTGTGCTCGTATTTATCGGAAGCTTTACCGACCTCGGTACACCGCTTATCTTTGAGTACCGCAAGACCATCTCTGTGCAGATCTATAATATGCTAGCCGATGTGAATGAGAATCCGGTCGGCTACTCCTTTATCCTCTTTACCTGCATGCTGTGCATCTCGCTCTTTCTTCTCTCTAAGGCATCCCTTCTAAGTGGAGCCTTTGCACACCATGGGCGTTCGCGCGAGGGGCGCTTGGCGCACAAACTTTCGCCGAAGCGAGAGGTGTTATGCCAGATAGCGTTTTTTACCTACGCATTTGCGGCTATCGTACCGCAGATATCTGTGATCCTAATAGCGCTTTCAGATGAGTGGTTTATGTCGGTCCTACCTGGGCGCTGGACCATCAGCCATTTTATAGAGGTGCTGCAGCATCCGATGACAAGCCGTAGCCTATTTAACAGCCTGTGGCTTAGCTTTACGGCTAGTATCCTTACGGTTGTAATAGGATTCCTTACAGCGTATCTGATCGTTCGGGTGGGCGGCGTGACCGGAGTTGTGTTTGAATCGCTCTCGATAGTGCCGCTCGCTGTGCCAGGGATAGCCTTTGCTTTTGGATATATCGGGGCATTCTCGGGCACGATCTTAGACAATCGAATAAATCCATTCCCGCTTCTGATCGCGGCCTACGTCGTGCGGCGTATGCCGGCGATGGTGCGCTCTGCCAGTGCCGGACTGCAGGAGGCGAGTAGGTCGCTTGAGGATGCTGGACTTATGGTCGGAGCGTCCCCGTGGCATATCTCGCGCAAGATCGTTTTCCCCCTTATAGGTAAGCACCTCTTCGTAGGCGCAATCCTAACCTTCGCCTACTCCATGATCGAGGTGAGTGATGGATTGTTATTAGCCCTTGAGGAGCGCTTCTATCCGATCTCAAAGGCTATCTATGCCCTGATGGGAAGGCCGGATGGTATGGAGGTAGCTGCGGCTTTAGGCGTTATCGTTATGTTGGTTATGACCGGCGCTTTCTTTCTTGCGGAGCGCCTGACTGCTCAGTCTGCGCTAAAACGCTCTATAATGGCTATTGGATTTTCGGCTGCCTTGCTGGCCAGTCGGCCCTGCTTAGCCGAGCAGGATGAGCTGGTATTGGTGAGCTCGCACTGGGAGGGGATTAAGCGTGAGTTTGAATGGGCATTTACAGAGGAGTGGCGGGCCAAGACCGGCCGCGAGGTAAGGCTACGCTGGCTTGATATAGGAGGAACCTCCGATATCGTTAAGTACCTTAGGTCGCAGTATAAGCGCGATGATAAGCGGGTTGGGGTTGATCTGCTTTTTAGTGGTGGGGTTGATGTATTTCTTGAGCTAGCACGCGATCAAATCCTGCAGCCAGTAAAGCTCGATTCAAAGATCCTTGCGGCTATTCCCCCGGGTATTGCTGGCGTGCCGCTTTACTCTCCAAAAGGTGAGTGGTTCTCGGCGGCCCTCAGCACCTTCGGGATCGTGTACAATAAAGTCGCTGTAGCGCGTCTAGGTTTGCCAACACCAACAACTTGGGCCGATCTAGCGAAGCCTGAATATTTCGATCTGGTTGGTGCTGGAGATCCGCGTAAGAGCGGAAGTATGCACGCCATGTACGAGATAGTGCTGCAAGGTTATGGATGGAGGGATGGGTGGCAACTTCTGCAACGTATCTCTGGAAACGTTAGGAACTTCTCGGGTGGTGCGAGTCAGATCGGTAAAGAGGTTGCGAGCGCCGAGATGGTGTATGGAATCGCTATCGATACCTACGGTGGCGAGATCCTAAGGCGCTTCGGTTCCGATCGGATCGCCTTCGTTGTTCCCAGCGATTATCCTGCTATTAATGGAGATGGGATCGCTGTTCTTCGTAACGCACCACACCCCGAACTTGCCAAGGCTTTTATAGAGTTCGTACTCTCAGAAAAGGGGCAGAGGCTATTTTATGCGAAACTTGGTCAACCTGGCGCTCCACGTCGCTTTGAGATCGGAAAGCTCACAGTACGTCCAGATTTATACGGGCGGGTAGAGCCAGCCAGCGTAGTTGCGGTGAATCCGTTCGAATGGGACGCAGTTGTTCCGTACCAAGCCGCGCTAGCAGCGCAGCGCTGGAACCTCGTTAACGATCTCTTTGGGGCCTTTATTATCGACGTTCACGATCGCCTTGTGGGGGCAGCCAAAAGAGCTAGAACTGGCCCGAGTCAACTTAGTGGCATCCCTATATCAGAGCATGATGCAGCACTTCTTATGGCGCGCGGCTCCTGGGGAGATGATTCGAAGCTTCGTAGCGAGAAGTTGCAGGAATGGGGTGAGTTGGCCAGGAGGCAGGGATTTCTAGAGCCCTCTACGGCGGTGACCCTTGCATGGGTACCCTCGGCCTTACTTGGAGTGCTGCTTCTATTTGGCCTAGTGCGGCGGATACGGAGGAACGCTGGACGCTAGAAAGGCGTTACATCTCTAACTAAGCCTACGCTAACGCCCCCATCCCTATGACTACGGTGCCGTCCGCGCCCCGCGCCCACCGTAGGAGCTGCTGCGCGCGGTATCGGTGCTGGAAGCCTCTGCACGATCAGAGGTACGAGCGTAAGTGCTACTTTGTGAATAATAACCGCCCCGAAAACCGATTCCAGACGCAGTAGTTGCTGCGGGCCAATTAGTAACGTTAGCCCTTCCATTCGTATCAACCTCTCCGTTACCGTGCAGTCCGGTAAAGGCGCGCCCATCTGAGTTTCCTACCGTAACGGTCCGCTCAGATAGGTTTCCACTTAGCTCTAACGCTCCGTAATACCCAGCCCCAGCGCTGGCG
>JAPLFS010000047.1 GCA_026390555.1 Pseudomonadota bacterium | reverse complement strand
TGCTATATCACCCTTGGAGTTAATACGAACCTGTCCCTTGCCGTCATATCCAAGGCGGCGGGTTTTTACGATACAGGGGGTGCCAAGTGTTAGGCAGGCAGAGTGCAGCTCCGCTTCGCTCGATACGGCCAAAAATGCAGGGGTGGCGATCCCTAGCCCTTGCAGAAACTCCTTCTCTATAACCCTATCCTGCGAGACCTTAAGGGCGCGTGCTGGGGGATAAACCGGCACCTGCGCATTGATAGTGAGCGCGGCTTGGTACGGAACGTTTTCAAACTCATAGGTAACCACATCACACGCAGCCGAAAATGCGCCGAGCGCCGTGTGATCGTCAAAGGTTGCTAGGGTTGTTGCGCCGAGGTCAGAGGTGGCGGAATTAGCTGCGGTATCAAAGAACGTAAAGGTGTGGCCAAGGGGGTATCCAGCTAGAGCCAACATCCTACCGAGTTGTCCCGAGCCGAGTATTCCGATCTTCATACTAGCCCTGCTTAACCGGTGCCTGCTTTATCATTGGGGCTGGTGTACTGAGCACAGCTTGAGTCTGTTCCTTACGCAGGGCCTGAATGCGCTCGGAGAGTTCGGGATATTTTAGAGCGAGGATGTTACCTGCCAGTAGTCCGGCGTTGGTTGCCCCAGCCTTTCCGATCGCTACGGTAGCAACGGGAACCCCAGCCGGCATCTGCACTATCGAAAGGAGCGAATCTAGACCCTGCAGGGTCTTTGATTCTACCGGAACTCCGACAACCGGTAGATGAGTCAGCGCGGCAACCATACCGGGCAGGTGCGCAGCGCCACCGGCTCCGGCGATAATAACCTCAATGCCCCGAGCCGCAGCCTCCGTCGCATACGAGACGAGTAGGTGCGGAGTGCGGTGAGCGGAAACGATCTTAGTTTCGTAGGCTATACCGAGGTTCTGAAGCGCTAAAGCGGTCGCCTCCATAGTCTCCCAATCAGATTGAGAGCCCATAATAACACCAACGATGGGATGTGTTCTGTTTGTCATGGTGTGAGCATATCAGAGGCTGGTACGCGTGCACACCGTTCAAGAGCTGCACGCAGGGTGATATAGGTCTCGATTGAGGGCACCCCGTGTAGCAGCGCGCCCGACCAGGCATTGTCGAAGTTAGCGATACAGGTGCGATCGATAAGTTGAGGCCCTAGAAAGGATGGCCCGCTATCGATCCCGCTTGGAACCAGGGTTGAAAACTCTGCGCGACGCTTTGCGAGTATGCTCACCTCTGAATCGGAGCAGCTCGGTTTACTGACGACACCCTTAAAGCAGTCATCACGCTCGGCAGCGGTGTAGGCGAAACACTCCTTAATCACGTCGGAACAGGACTCCGTCTCCGTGGCTAGGGCGTGTGTGACGTAGGGGGCCAAGAGGAGCAGGCTTAGAAAAAGGGAAGTGAGAACGGTTTTTATTATATACATAGCTTGTAACTAGTCAGCATAAACTAAGGACGATTGCACACGTAGGAACATCGAGGTGACGATACCACCTTGTGAAAGCGCATGCCAAACTATCGTAGGTGAGCAGTAGTTCTGCGCATACGATAAGCCATCTGGCTGAAGATTCAGGCTATTCTCAGGGAGCCTGGCTCTGAACCAGCTCGGTTAGAACCCCCATAAATGACTTAGGGCTTATAAAAGCTATCTGCGATCCTGCGGCACCTGGGCGAGGGGTTGAATCGATCAGCACGCAGCCCGCCTGTGCAAGGCGTGCTAGCTCCTCTTTAATATTAGCAACTCGGTAGCCGATATGGTGCAGACCAGCTCCGCGGCGCGCCAGAAACTTAGAGAGCGTGGTTCCCTCGCGCAGTGGGGCTAGCAGCTCTACTTTAGTAGCACCGCCGCCGATAAAGGCTATCTCTACTCCCTGTTCTTCAAGTTTTTCTCGTAGAGTTACCGTAGCACCGAGCCTTGCAGAGTAGAGCTCTACTGCGGCGTTAAGGTCATCTACAGCGATTCCTATATGGTCGATGGACCATGAGGGGTGAATATTCATAGCGTTGCTCGATGTTATAGCGTTACTCGATGTTATAGTTTGCTGATACAGAGACCTGCAGATCCTCGGCCTGAGAGTCAATTGATGGAGCAGAGGCTGCAAGGCTCATGGACTTCATCTCCATATTGTTATTTCTTTGATAGATAGGGAATGCGCCACCTGGCGCTGTGTTTTCGGAGAGTGAGAGTAGCTTGCCGAGCTTAACCCCGGCTCCCGTGGCAAGCTTCAGGGCTTTGGCTGCGGCGTTCTGTGTTGCTGTTTCAAGGCACGCTTCACGGGACTCCTTTAGCTTCTCTCTAGAAACAAAGGTCTGTAGTTGAGAGATATCCTCTGAGCCGTGTTGTGCAGCGACCGCGATAACGTCTCCAAGGCGGGGGATATCGGATGTTTCAAAGCGGGTTGAGATGTTTGCGCGGTAGCCGGTACAGAGGCGTTTGCCACCGTTGTACGTGCACTCCTCAGAGACGGAGTAGTTAGCGGTCTGTTGGGTGCTATCTTTAAGCTTTAACTTCGCCACATCTACCTTGATGTGCTCATGCGCTTCAATTGCCCGCTCAGCGGCGGCGCTAGCCTTCTGTGCGACGATTGAGGTACCGACAGTAACGGCGCCCCGATCCTGAGAGACCTTTTTAAGACACTCCCCCGTCACCGTGATGCCGCTGGGAGTAGGGTGCAGGGTGTCACCGTTGGCGAGAGGGGCAAGCGTGGTAGATCCAATGGCAAGTAATATCAGCACCGTGGTTGGTTTCATAATGTGGCCCTATATAACGTAAGGTAACTAGCCAACCACCTACTTTCAGGTAGTTAAAGGCGAACCAGATCCTAGGTTTAACACACTACGAAAAATTCGTAGAGCAATTACAAAAATAGCTCCTATTAAAGGCACCTTTAGGCAGAAGCAACCATACCCATTAGTAAGAACTATAAGTGGGGGTCTATTCCGATTGCGACGGAATGGCCGGTGGGACTCAAATTCTATCGCAGGTGAGAGTTAAGGTGCCAGAGATAGCGCTTAAACAGAACAAAGAGGTTAGTTCCGAGAATACAGCTCTTAAGGGGGAGGTAACGCCCGCTCTTGAGACAAAGGCGGCCACTCTTGTACCGAGCGTCGCAAGCGAGCTTCAGCCACTTCAAGCGCCCCTTCCATCTAATGCGATCGGTAATATAATCGCAGGGCTTCCGGCGGAGCGGGTAGTCGATCAACGCCTGGAGCAGCAGCTCTACTCAGCGGTCTGGGGGGGAGTTGCAGCGGCTATTATCAAAACAGCTACGCCAAGCACTCCACCAGAATCACGTCGAGCCATTGAGGAGCTTCAGCAATTGCTAGTTGCGTCAGATGCGCGCGAGAAAAAGCGCAAGGGTTCAAACATATGGGATAGCTCGTTCTTTCGTTCAATAGCAACTATTATAGGACCTGAGGCGGCAGAGACAGTCACCAAAAAGATCGAACACTTTTCAAAACAGACTAACAACTCTCCCGCCGCTGTTAATCAGTTGGTAAAG
>JAPLFS010000046.1 GCA_026390555.1 Pseudomonadota bacterium | reverse complement strand
CTCTGGGGAGCGCTCGTAAATATTAACGGTGCAACGATTCAAACAAGGCTGATGCCAGAAGTGGGCGCAGATCGTTGCTACCGTGAACTTGACCTGGCGGCACTTAGCTGGCAGCGGGCACTTCTTCAGACCGGACATATAACCACCCTTGATGCCGTACGGGAGATTCCATGGTGGGTCGAGCGATTATCAGGCGATAGATGGCAGCTCTCTATTCTAGAAACTAAGCAGGGTGGGTTCTCCTGGAAAGCGGCCCACTCGCTTGTAGTTGGTGCGGAAGGTGTTGAGGTTGCATACCTCAGTTGCGGCGAGCGTGGCTTGCTCGGTATGCTCAGGGGAGCTCGTGTTGTGCCTGGGGGCATTAGTAGGGTCTTCTCGAAGGAGGATCTATCAATTATCATTAGAATTATCGCCTCATCCGAATTGTTACGAACTCAGAAGGATCTTGAGTCAACGGTACGGGAGGCCCTGCCGCACCTTGAGATTAAGTCTAGCTTTAGTATGGGAAGACTAGATCCTCAGCGCGAAGAGGGTGGGCTCGTTCAGATATTTCGTAGCTGGGCTGAACGGCTCTTTGGTTTGGGGGAGTAGTCCAGACAAGATAATTGGAGCACGGTGTGAAATACAAGTTAGGAATCTCAACCTGCCCGAACGATACATTCATGTTCCATGCCATCCTTGAGCGCGCGATCGATATGGAGGGTATGCAGTTAGAGATTGAGCTGCTCGATGTTCAGGAGCTCAATCAGAGGCTAGATAGCGGTACTCTAGAGCTCTCTAAGGCGAGCTGTTACGCAGCCGCCAGGATACTCGATCGTTATGAGATCTGCCCCGCAGGGGCCGCGCTAGGCTTCGGGGTTGGCCCGCTACTACTAGCACGCAGCGATGCGCCCCCCCTCGATGCTAACGCTAGGGTGCTTTGCCCTGGGGCATTAACCACAGCAGGATTACTGTTTCGGCATCTCTATCCAGCTGCGACTCGGATCGAGAACGTAGTTTTTTCAGAGATTATGCCGGCGCTGGAAAACGGTAGCGCCGACTATGGTGTTGTAATTCATGAGGGGCGCTTTACCTACGCGCAACAGGGGCTCACTCTGATAAGTGATCTAGGGCAACTATGGGAGAGTGAGTTCCAGGTGCCGCTCCCCCTTGGATGTATCGTCGCCTCGCGGGAGCTGCCGATAGAGGTAAGGGAGAGATTCGCACGTCTCGTTAAACGATCTATCCTCTATGCACACGAACACCGCAGCGAGACCCTCTACACCATGCAGCGCTATGCCCAGGAGTTAAGCGAGCCCGTTATCTGGGCGCACGTTGATCTGTATGTAAACGAATGGAGCCTAGATCTGGGGGATGATGGTCGGCGCGCGCTGGATGTTTTTATGGCGCTGGCGCAGGGAGATAGATATCCTGTACAGCCTTAGTAGTGAGCGAAGGCTCTGCGCTGTTCTACAAGGAAATAGTAGTTCCCGATTCGAGCGCTGATGTTCTTACCAAAGCACACGAGAAAGACGGCCTTGGTTTTGGAGGCTGTTATGCATCCCTGATTTTGCTGGCTATACTGATTGTGACAATTTTCGTATCTTGCCCGAACAAAAATCAGTGGAGGCCGTTATGAACTTGAGCGGAAATACAGTCTTGGTGACGGGCGGCGCAACGGGAATTGGTCTCGCCGTGGCCAGGCATTTTTATGAAAATGGCAGCACTGTGATCCTGTGCGGAAGGCGCAAGGACGCCTTGATGCAAGCCCAAAAACAGTCCCCGAAAATGATTGTTCACCAGTGCGATGTGTCCAAGGCCCCGGAACGGGTCGCGCTACTGGACTTCATCCGCAAGGACTTTCCAGCCATGAATATTCTCATCAATAATGCCGGGATTCAGCGCCGGATTCATATCGCAGAACCAGATTTATGGAGCGATACCCAAAGCGAAATTGCCACGAACCTTGAAGCGCCGATCCACCTGGCGCAGCTTTTTTTACCTCATTTGATGCAACGGGAAAATCCCGCCATCATCAATGTTACCTCCGGCCTTTCGTTTTCGCCCCTGGCCATTGTCCCGGTATATTGCGCGACAAAAGCAGCCCTTCATTCGTTCACCTTGTCCTTGCGGCATCAACTTGTAAAGACCGCCGTCAAAGTGGTTGAACTGGTTCCACCTGCCGTAAATACGGATTTGGGCGGTCCGGGACTTCACACCTTTGGCGTGGATGTGAATGAGTTCGCTGATTCCGTCATGAAGCGCATTGCGGCCGGAGAGCTGGAGGTTGGGTTTGGAATTTCAGAAATAACTCGCTCGGCATCACGCCCTGAACTTGAAGCTATCTTCAAAAGAATGAACGTAAAGCCTTAGAGATCATTTGTACTGGGTTACTTCTGGTCCACAGCTTCATCGTCCATAATTATTTCTCCTGCATTTGTTTCAGGGAAATAGGGGGGCCTTGAAAACAGTGCCTTGCTACTGTAAACCAGAACACAATCAGAAAGATGGTGAGTGCAAGCACAGCATAACCAGCTTTTTCATTGGGCGGTTGGATGCCGATGCAAACAATCGCAAAAGAAGCGAACGTGCTTAATAATGCCAATGGCTTAAACCAAATTCCAAGATGCCAAGGGCCCATATTTCTCCAGCTTCTGTTATGCACAAAAAATCCTGCAAGGATAGGCAGCATG
>JAPLFS010000045.1 GCA_026390555.1 Pseudomonadota bacterium | reverse complement strand
TATCACCACCACCTCAACTTAGCTGGATTGCCAGATAGTACCCTAGAGGAGCTCGATCTAGGACACGGGATCGGATTCGAACTTCATGAATATCCTATGCTAGTGCGCCCCTCGACCAAGAACGTTATCCTAACACCTGGTATGCTGCTAACCCTTGAGCCAGAGATAACAGTTGCTGGCTTCAAATTGCGGGTTGAGGATATGCTTGCGGTACACGCAACGGGGCTTGAAGTACTAACCTAAAAGGCGACACCTCCCCTCTCTAGTAATTTTAGGTTCCTCCCCAATAAGTGTGGGTGGGAAGCTACTGGATGGTGGCATAACTATGCGCGGCAGTTGGAAGAAAAGCCGGTCGAAGAATGTAAGATAATGGATGCTGAATCCCTGCGCTGGAACGTGAACCGGTATCGGAGCGGGAGCAGGTAACGGGAAGCGGTTCACGTTCCCGCGCAGGGGTTTTCCATCTAATGTACCCACACTTATCGGTGAGGAACCTGATTTTACCAACCGCGCCCTCTGTGTATAGTACACTTGCGGCCTAGCATTGTATCCTGTGCCTAATTGATTGGGGGTCTAAGCATGAACGTTACACAAAAAGCTATCTTAGTTCTGGAGGAATTTAAGGCCTTTGCCTTCAAGGGCAACGTGGTCGATCTCGCCGTGGGCGTAATTATCGGAGCAGCCTTTGGAAAGATCGTCGACTCGCTGGTCAGGAATATAATTATGCCCCTTGCCGGTTGCCTTATCCCTGGAGAGCAGGGCTACCTAGGGTGGAGGTTCGTGCTAAACGGCAAAGCGATTCCGTATGGACTTTTTATCGGTGAGGTCGTTAACTTTCTGATAGTAGCGCTCGCCCTCTTCTTCTTTATCGTTAAGTTCCTAGGCTGGGTTATGAAGATAAAAACACAACAAGCTGCCGTCACGCCAGCTCCGACACACGGAGAGCAACTTCTTATAGAGATTCGGGATCTGCTACAAACACAGACTAAGGCACTTGTGAGGGAAGGTAGAGAAAAAAACTAAGCCATCTGTACATAAAGGTACAGATGGCTCTTAATACCTCCTTTCTAAACTTTGGTGTGATTCGAAAATCTGGTTCCTCACCGATAAGTGTGGGTACATTAGATGGAACACCCCTGCGCGGGAACGTGAACCGCTTCCAGCGCAGGGACTCAGCATCCATTATCTTACATTCTTCGACCGGCTTTTCTTCCAACTGCCGCCCATAGTTATGCCATCATCCAGTAGCTTCCCACCCACACTTATTGGGGAGGAATCCTATTTGCAAAGGTAGCGCAGTGTGTAAATTCATCTTCTTTCTACTTTTAGTGGAACTATTCACTAACTCCAAAGAACTCCGCAAGTTGTCGCCGAATGGCCTTAGCCTTCTTCGGGCTGAATTCAAGAGTAATAGAAACGGCACATCTTTTAACTAGCGCCTCTAGGTTATGGGCGGAATTACGCGAAGCTGCTCGTTTTGAGCCAGAGAAGATCTTTGCGACCCGCTTCTCTGTTTCTGCATCGAGGGCAACTGTAAGGACGTAGTCTGAGACGACGTCAACGTATTTGCTATACTGACGACTGAGTGGGCCCTCTGAAAATGAAATGATCTGATTACTATGCCCGTATACCTTTCTGACCTCCTGCTCTAGATGTCCGCCATCCCCGAAACTGGTATAAAATCGCCGTCCACTCATTCTAAACGCCTGCTGCAAGCGTGACTCCCTGTCGTTATGCAAAAACACAAACCAGGGATACGGCACCCAGGAAAAAACATTGGCTGCGGGTGTGTGTTTAAGCAGCGCCAGCAATAGCTGGTTCCAAAATTCATTACAGCGAGATAGCTCAGAAAACTTCCACGAGAGCTTCTTTCCGCGCTGAGGCAACAGCGTTTTTAGATACTCTTCAGAGAAATACGTAGCGGCTAGCTTATCCGCGTAGGTAAACATCTCAAAGACCCAACGCAAACTAAAGCTGTAGCGCGTGCCTGATTTGACAACAACTCCTGAGGCTTGCAGCTTGTGCAGGACCTTGTAAACGGCCGCTAGGCTAAATTTCTTGGCTCCGCGCGAGGCCGCCGTCCTGAGGTACTCCGCAGAGACATACGGCCTGGCCGACATGATTACGAGGGTGCGTTGTTCGAGGTTTCTATCGGACAATGAGAGCATGGCGCACCTTGTGGCTTATACAGACATAGCTACTATTCTACTATAAGTAGAAATTACTTCTCTACAGGTAACTATTGAATCAAATAAAATAATTATCGGCTATCCTAATAGTATCGGAGGATGGCGTCGCCCAGGCGATGAAACGTAGCCTCTCCTTGTGCGTAAGCGCGATAATGTAGTGTCTATTAGCCGTAATTAGGTAAGCCTTTAAGTAGTTTGCAGTTCGGTTAGGTTGTTAGGAGGTACAATGAATGGCCAAGGTTATCTTTAAGGGTAGTATCCTAGTTATCGGATGTGGTTCTGTATCACAGTGCACGTTGCCACTCCTGCCACAACTGCTCGATGTACCGTATGAGCACATAACCGTTATCGATTTCGTCGACAATCGGGCCCGTATCAAGGAGCTGCTTGAACGCGGCGTTACCTACGTTCAGCAAAGAATAACCCCGGACAATCTTGTTGAGATTCTGGGGCAGTACCTTAAAGCCGGTGATATCCTGATCGATCTCGCCTGGAATATAGAGACCCTTGAGATGCTTGAATGGTGTCGCGAGCGTTCGGTTCTCTTCATTAACACTTCGGTTGAAAAATGGGACCCCTACGCCGATAGGGCGCGCCAGGACCCCCGCAACTATACGCTTTATCGCCGGCAGATGGAGTTGCGGGCCCTTGTTCAAAAATGGGGCTCAAACAACGGTCCCTCCGCCATAGTTGATCATGGAGCAAATCCTGGGCTCGTCTCCCACTTTACCAAACATGCCCTGATCGGCATCACCCAAAAGCTACTCGAGTGCAAGCCACACGATCCACGCGTGCAGGACCTCAAGGCAGCACTCGCAGCCAAAGATTTTAAACGCATGGCGCGCCTTGCGCAGGTTCAGGTGATTCACATTAGCGAAAGGGACTCCCAGGACAGCAGCGTGCCGCGGCGCGTTAATGAATTCGTTAATACCTGGAGCATCGAGGGTCTCTACGAAGAGGGGGTAGCTCCGGCTGAGATGGGGTGGGGCACGCACGAAAAAAGCCTCCCTCCTGGAGCCGTAGTATTTGAAGATGGTCCATGCAATCAGATCTGCCTCTCCTCGCTCGGAATGAATACCTTTGCTCGTTCCTGGGTCCCAAGTGGCCCGATCCTCGGCATGGTTATCAGGCATGGCGAGGCCTTTGGAATCTCGGACCACCTTACCGTTTGGGAGGGCAACAGGGCCGTCTATCGACCAACGGTACACTACGTCTACTGCCCATCAGATGCTGCCATAGCCTCTCTATACGAACTGCGTATGCGACAGTACAAGTTGCAAAGCGACCAGAGGATACTTAGCGACGAGATTATAAGTGGGCAGGATGAGCTCGGGGTCTTGCTGATGGGGCACGACTTTAAGTCGTGGTGGACCGGCAGCATCCTTGATATTGAGGAGGCGCGCCGACTCGTGCCACACCAAAACGCTACTACGGTGCAGGTCGCCATCTCGGTGATTGCAGCGGTGCTCTGGATGCTTAAAAATCCAACCAGGGGCTTCTGCCTACCGGACGATATTGATCACGAGGAGATCCTTGAGATCTCACGCCCATTTTTGGGAAAGATGGTCTCAGAGCCGATCGATTGGACCCCGCTCGATAACATCGATACTACCTTTACGAACTTCGGGGCTCAAACACCGAAAGTTGAGGATTGCTGGCAATTTTCAACATTTCAGCGCGGATCTGGGCTATAAGATACTTATCGCAACTATTTATTCCTAAAATGAGCGTCTCCGATCAAGAGACGTCAAGAAAGGGGTGCCTTTAGGACCGATCGCAAGATTGAATCCTTTTAACCAACAACAAGTTTATACCGGAGTGAATAGTTACATGTTATATTACCAGTTATATGAGCAAGCACCTATCATCCGTGTCAGGCAAACAGGGCCCCATTGCGCCCTTATCGGCAATGCCCCCTACCAATCCCCTAGAGCTTAGAGCTCCAAGAGCCGAGCTGCTTCTAGCTGCTGCTCAGGCTGAGGTTGCTCTTTTTCGAAGGCTCTTAAGCATCTCACCATCCCTAGTTGACCTTATTATTAAGGGCTCTAGCCATACTCAAGTTCCCTCTGAGATGCTTGGGACCCTGATCGCCGCTCAGGAACAGGGGGCAGCCGCCCACAGTGCGCTCCAATTGGTACGAGCGGATAAGCTAACTCAGCACAATCGCGACTCCCTTACGAAGTGCAAGGCTGAGACAAAGGCGGCAATAACGCAGATCGGAGATCTCATTAAACGCACGCACACCATGGGTAATTGCTCTACAGAGCTTATAGCCAGTACCCCCCTACTCAAAAAAACGCAGGAGCATACGCTCTTTACGGCCATGATCTCACACCGCGCCTCATTTTGGGCCGCGTTGTATGAAATTCCGCTGGTTCAGAGCTCCATATTAAAAAAACTACTTCGAATAGTAGAAAAGGAGCTGCTTCCTGAGCCCATTATCTTTATTACAAGAAGCGATAAGGTCAGCACTGAATCTCTGATCGAAAGGGCGGGTGCCTGCGTTACGGCGGCTTCAACGCTGTCTGCCATACCTAGCAAAGAGGACCCGCTTTACGCCACACAAAAAAAGAATTTAGTTGAACTTCTATTACGAGTACCGATCCACCCCGAAGAATCGCTGCTGCTCTTTAATAAGGTCAGGGCAAGCGCCGCTAGCCTTGCAACCATCGAAACAAAGATTAAGTGTAAGCATGGAACGCTAACAGCGGCAGAACACGCCTCGGATCCAGATCTCTTGCGTTTTAAAGAGCTGCAGGAGCTGCTTGGTGGAGATGCCCTGCATGCTCACAAAACGATATCACACCTGACGAGCCTACAAGCACCTTACATAGCGATAAAATCACACCTACTCGTTGCCAATATGCGCCTGGTGTTATCGATCGTTAATGGCAATCAGAAATTACATATTAACTTTGAAGATCTCTCTCAGGATGGGCACCTCGGAGTATTGCGGGCTATCGAAAAATTCGATCCAAACTCAGGGTGGAAATTTTCAACCTATGCAGTTTGGTGGATACGTCAGACTATCGGCCTCGGAAATCAGCAGGTCAAACATCTAGTTGCTATCCCTGCTAGTCAGAGCGCAAAAGTTTTGCAGATTTCACGATTGCTGGCTACAGAGCCTGGGAATCCAGGGATCGAAGATATCGCGGAGCGATTGAATCTCTCCAAAGAAGATATACTAGCGCTGTTACCTGTTATTCAAGGTACTAGAACCCTTAATAAGCCGATAAGCTCGGGCAACTCCGAAACCCTCCTTGATTCCCTTGCTGATCATAAGACCGATTCAACAGATCTAGCTCTCCACAAAACAGAGCTTACAAAGGCTGTACAAGAATCTCTTAACCGACTTCACAAACGAGAGCGCGAGATTCTTAACTTTCGTTTCGGATTGCAGGGTGCGCCACCTATGACCCTGAAGGAAATTGGTGTCCTCTTAAGAATGACCCGTGAACGGGTCCGACAAATTGAAAATGAAGCGCTCGCCAGGCTCGCCAAACAACAAAACCACAAGATTCTTGCTCAACTCTTCACAGATCGTCTTGCCATATAGTTATCCTCTCATGTTACTACCCATTGTATGAGCACTTTCCAATCCCCGTCACCCAGTAATAACAAGCCTCGCCAAAATTCAAACGTAGCTAGCACTGACACAGTCTTAAAACTGAATTTCCCAAAAGCTGAGCTACTGTTAGGTGCTGCCCAGGCTGAAGTCGCGCTATTTAAGGAGCTCCTAAGCAGAGCTCCATCCCTAATTGATCTGATCACTAAGGAGTCCCCACAGGCTAACGCCGCTATGCTAGAGTCCCTCACCGCGACTCAGGTTCAGGGGGCAGCCGCCCACAGTGCGCTCCAATTGGTACGAGCGGATAAGCTAACTCAGCACAATCGCGACTCCCTTACGAAGTGCAAGGCTGAGACAAAGGCGGCGATGACGCAGATCGGAGATCTCATTAAACGCACACACTCCATGGGTAATTGCTCTACAGAGCTTATAACCACTACCCCCCTACTCTCAATGACGCATGAGCTTACGCTCTTTACGGCCATGATCTCACAGCGCGCCTCATTCTGGGCCGCATTATATGAGCTTCCGATGGTTCAGAGAG
>JAPLFS010000044.1 GCA_026390555.1 Pseudomonadota bacterium | reverse complement strand
ATATTTTCAGGCTTAAGCAGCTCAAAGATATATTTTTGATCCTCAAGGTTCGGACAGGCTGGATAGCCAAAGCTATAGCGCTCCCCGTGATAGGTCTGCCTAAAGAGCGCCTCGATAGTAGCGGCATCCTCGCCTGCAATACCGAGCTCATGTCGAATATGACGGTGCCAGAACTCGGCCAAGGCTTCTGCCGTTTCAACCGAGAGTCCGTAAAAATGCAGGTAGTCGGTGTACAGGTCAGCAGCAAAAAGCTCTGCACACTTCTCCGAAGCTAGCGCCCCCGATGTTACAACGTGAAAGGCAACTACATCTTGGCGTCCCGATGATAGCGGCAGGAAGAAGTCCGCAATACACCGTCGTTTATCGCTAATCTGTCTAGGGAATTTAATGCGGCAGTGCTCCTTTGAATGATCATCGGGCTTATAGATGATAAGCTCGTTCCTCTCGCTGTTACAGGGGAAATATCCATAAACAGCCCGTGGCTGAATCCAATCACGCTCTAGAGCCCGCTCACACCACTGATAAAAGAGCGGATCTACATGGCTTTGGATAAACTCCTTGTACTCCTTAGTTGAGCGGTTGCCGCGCCGATACATCCACTGATTCGCGTAGAGCGCCTTTTTATTGATAAAAGCAAATAGCTCCCGAAGGTTAATATCAGAGCGTTCCACATACCGCACACCCCAGAAGGGCGGTTTGGGAATATTCAAAACCTGCGGGGTGTTTGTATCGACATACTCCTCAGCTTTAATGGCAACGCGCTCCTCGCGCTCAACGCGCATCTCCCCTTTGCGCTCACGGGTATGATCGATATCGGCCGTTAGCACTTTCTCTGCAACCCGTCCGGTTAGCTCATCCATCAGCTTGAGTCCGGTAAAGGCGTCCGCGCCGTAAAAAACCCGTCCCGTGGTGTATGCAGCACTCAGATCAACCTCAACATAAGCGCGATTAAGCGCCGCGCCTCCGCAGATGACCGGAGTTGAGATCCCCCTGCGGCTCATCTCCTCAAGGTTTTCCTTCATAACGAGCGTTGATTTAACCAGGAGCCCCGACATACCGATGGCGTCAGGTTTGTGCTCAGCTGAGGCAGCTAGAATCGATTCAAGGGGTTGCTTAATGCCTAGATTAACAACCTTATAGCCGTTATTGCTGAGGATAATATCAACTAGGTTCTTGCCTATATCGTGCACGTCACCCTTGACCGTTGCTATAACCATGCAGCCCTTAGAGTTATCGCCGCTCTTCTCCATGAACTGCTCAAGGTGCGCAACCGCTTTCTTCATCGTCTCGGCTGATTGCAGAACGAAGGGCAGCTGCATATCACCCCGACCGAAGAGATCTCCCACAACCTTCATACCATCGAGCAGTATTTTGTTGACGATCTCAAGGGCTGTGTAGCTCTCAAGCGCTGTATTTAGCAGCAGATCGATCCCCTGCTTGCGCCCGTCGATAATAGCATTTTTAAGCCGCTCTTCTATCGGCCCATCAACCGCTACCTCCTGATTCTTCTCGGCAACCGCGCCCTGTAGCTTTTCGAGAAATACAAAGAGCGGATCGTATCCCTCTGTTCGGCGATCGTAGATAATATCAAGGGTAATTTGGAGTATCTCAGCCGGGATTTTATGCATCGGCAGGATCTTGCCCTGATGAACGATGGCTGCATCAAGCCCCTGCTTAATAGCCTCCGCCAGAAATACCGAGTTAAGGATCTGTCTGGGGAAGGGCTTAAGTCCAAACGAGATATTCGATAATCCTAGGACAGTACGAACGTTCGGAAAGCGCTCCTTAATCAAGCGAATTCCGTTTAAAGTCTCTATTCCAGCCTTTCTACTATCCTCATCACCGGACCCGAGCGTAAATGTGAGCGGATCAAAGATCAGCGCCTCACCCGGAATGCCGTGCCGCTCCGTACAGAGGCTATAGATACGTTCTGCAACGGAGAGCTTCCTCTCGGCTGTTTTCGCCATACCCTCTTCATCGATAGTTAGGGCTATAAGCGCCGCACCGAAACGATTAGCAAGGTCACAGATCTTGTCGAACTTATCCTCGCCATCCTCAAGATTAATTGAGTTAATGATCGCGCGCCCACCGATTAGCTTAAGCGCTACTTCGAGCACATCAAGCTGCGTTGAATCGATCGTTAGCGGCGCCGTTACCTGTCCAACGAAGCGCGAAACGATCTCGGTCATGTCTTTTACTTCGTTACGACCAACGTAGGCGGTGCATATATCAAGTACGTGCGCCCCCTCCTCGACCTCGCGTCGACCCATCTCTACGATCGCCTCCCAGTTCTCTGCCAGAAGGTGCTCCTTAAAGAGCTTAGAGCCGTTTGAGTTGCACCGTTCTCCGATAATTAGCGGAGAGCTACCGGGCTGATCGAGCGCCACAGCCATATAATTTGAAGTTACATGCGGTTCAAGCCGGCCCTGCGGTGGCTTTGGAGCTAGGCTTCCAACCCGATCATAGAGCGCTTTAATATGTGCCGGTGTTGTGCCGCAGCAACCACCTACCATCGCCGCTCCGAAGTCCTTAACGAAGACCTCGTGGTAATCAGCCAAGACCTCTGGAGAGAGATCGTAGACGGCCCTGCCACCATCGTTACGGGGCAGTCCGGCGTTCGGAATTACCGCCACAGGGAACCTACCAGATGCGCAGAGGTAGCGAACGTTCTCCTGCATCATATCGGGTCCGGTAGCGCAGTTAAATCCGATCATATCGACCGGCAAGCTTTCGAGCACTACCAGGGCAGCGGCAACCTCTGAACCAACAAGCATCGTTCCTGTTGTTTCTATGGTAATGGTGACGCAGATAGGTACTCGGCGCTTACACCGTTTCATAGCCTCGACCGCCGCAGATACTGCGCATTTTACCTGTAGTAGGTCCTGACACGTTTCGATCTGAAACAGATCAACACCGCCATCAAGGAGGCCTATCATCTGGGGCAGGTACGACTCAAACATATCATCAAATGAGATATGTCCAAGGGTTGGTAGTTTAGTTCCTGGCCCGATGGAGCCCGAAACAAAGCGGGGCCATGCTGTTGAGGAGAACTCATTAACAGCAGCCCTAGCTGCTGCCGCATTAAGCTTTGAGATCTCGTACGCCTGCTCTCCGATATCGTACTCGGCTAGTACGAGCCGCGCAGAGCCGAAGGTGTTGGTTTCAACTAGATCAGCACCAGCCTCAAGATACTTCGTATGGATTGACCTGATAATGTCGGGCCGCTTGCAGATCAGGTATTCATTACAACCATCAAGCCCACCAAAATCATCTGGGCTTGGATCGGCTAGCTGGATCATAGTGCCCATGGCACCATCGGCGATAATAACCTTCTCTCGCAGTCGTCGTAAGAATGGATCCTTAATCGGCATTATATCGCTCCTAAATCCTGCGCCATCGCTTTCCTCAGCTTTCAATACAGGGGGGTGAGGTTAATAGTTGCCATTTTAGGGGGCTATTCCAGTAAAAGTCTAGCCATACCAATGTAATAGCAAGAGAAATAGGATGTAATATCGGCTTTCCCTCCCCCCTATCTTTCCTTTATAGTAGCATCTACGCCAAACTAATTAAGTATGCGTAAGGGTCCTCAAAGATCCTGTAATCTGTTCAGTAAGGGTTGAGCTATGAAGAAGCTAATATCACTCGTCGTTCTTGTTGCTATTGTCGCCAGTTTTTTGGTTTTACGCTCTAAGCAGGAAGATGGCCTCACCCCCTCTCCAGGTGCTCAGGGATCTACGCTCACAGAGAGCTCTGCTTCAACAACTCAGCCCGGCCTACAAAAAACAGCCCTTAACGATAGTAACTCAGAGCCAGGAGATGCTCCTCTTGCAGGACAGCTACAGACTGATCAGACCCAAACTGTTGAAGAGGTCAGATCCGCTACAGAAGCCTATGCATCAGCCGAGGAGGCTCTGGCTGCCGTACTAAATGGAAGCAAGGACTATAATGACTCTATCCTTGAACAGTTTACCCTGCCAGGAGCAGAGTGCTCCTGGTGCGCAGAGTTCTATACCTCAGTTCGAGAGAAGGCGACCAATCCAGCAACATCACAGGAGCAACGTGCTTACCTTGCTGAGATCCTCGCAATCAGCGGTCGTCCTGAAAACATAGAGACCCTCGTAGAATCGATTAAGATGGCGCGCACAAATGAGGAGGCGGACATTTATGCTGAGGCTATTGAGCTAGCCCTTGGTGACGTTGAAATTACCAAGTACCTCGCCAATCAGATGGTCTCACCAAACGACACCCTACGTGAGGCATCAGTTGCTGCAATAACGAATCAGGGAACCCTCACGGCCGTCGAGCTACTAAGCAAGCATGTTGAGGAGCGCGGAGACCCGGATGGCTATTATGCAAGCGGTATCGGACCTGCTGAGCTTATTCCTGATGAGGAGGCTCTTCCTTACGTTCAAGAGCTTATTGAGCGGCGCAATGCATACTCACACCTGTGGGTAAAGTCAGCTATGAACGCGGGTATTCCTGGACTTAGAATAGTATTCGATGAGCTTGAAAACTCACCTAATCCAGCGACCGATGGCGCGCTAGTTAAGGATGCTATCGACCACATTAACTTAGAGGATGGACTTATGGAGCTAACCTCATCGGTGATCGCCCGTAACAAGTCAGAGGAAGCCGTCAAACTTGCTAAGAAGATTCAGGAGGAGTTTAATCAACAGGAGGACGAGGGAGCTCAATCGATAGCGCAATAAGGGCTTGATTGGCCTGCACTCAACTCGCGTAACTGGTCACCGTAGTTTAATGTTGCGATTCAAGCTATTGAGATTAACGCGAAGTTTCATAGGTAATTCGATTGGTCGTCCCCTAATCGGGGACGGCATATTTTGTGACCAGTTAATGTTTTCACCCCCGATTTGCTCCGCAAATCGGCCCCTTAGGGGCTATTGAGTGTCATTACCGTATGCGAATATTTCTGAAATATGCTGACTAGTTACCAACTCGCAACGCCAGAGCTAGCAAAAGGCAGATCCTCCAAGATAGTTAGCGCATGACAAAGCACCACGCACCTAGTCAGGAACGGATCGCGATTCAAACACCATCGTTATCGATCTTCGATTCAACTCCCCGTTTAACTATATTCTCTATAGGCTGCCCGCTTGCGGCCTTTCTAATTCCACTTAAACTCTCCCTAGCCTATATTATTCTTGTGCCGTTAATCCTTATCTGCCTTGTTTCGGCGTTCGTTAACCCACACACCCTTAAACTAACCTCAGATGAAAGAAGGATCTTAGTTCCGCTCGGGCTTCTCTTTCTTACTATCACCTGCTCCTCAATTCTGGGCATTAGCCTTATCGATAGCCTGCCCTCGCTAATCTCACTAGTCTTTTTTGCATGCACTATTATGATCTTTCTGCAAAATGCTCCGCTCCTGCAGACGTCGGCGGCAATGATTGCCGGACAATCGCTGGCGGCGCTTCATTCATTTTTTGAGGCGACCTTTCCTGACGCCCTGCCACGCTTATTCCTGGGAAAGGTAACGGAGTCAGGGCAACTCGCACTTACTATCCCTCTTGCAACGGGGCTGCTCTGGTACTTCGTATCTATTGGGGCTACGAGAAGATTTTCAGCGCAGCGCGCTATCATTGGTGCTTTTCTTGCGATCCTTTTCACGGCTATCGGGTTTCGTAACGAGGCTGGATTTACACCAGCTATCACATGCAGCTTAGGTATCGCTACATTTCTCCTTGCCGCGCTCTCGGTGCGTACCTCCCTTATCGCTCGTGGAACAGCGCAAAGGATCGCCCTACTCAGCGCTCTTCAACTACCCCTACTTGTGTGTGCGCTTTTGGTTAATCTAAAGCGCGGGCCGTGGCTTGGTGTGCTATCGGGTGTTGTGCTCTTTTTTGCCTGGTATGCGCGCAGGGCGCTAGCAGTTCTTATCGCAACAACGATCGTAATCGTTGCCATCATAGCTCCGATCAGAGACCGCCTAGCTGCTTCATATGAGCACTTTACGATCTCTGGTGGTCGCAGCACGATTTGGAGAATTGCAGCCGATCTGGTGGCCGAATATCCGATGGGAATTGGCTACCATAATAGCGGTATTATTAGAGCGCTCGCTCCAGAGATCCCGCAAGAACTTAAACATTTCCATAACAACCTGCTCAATATCGTGGCAGAGACAGGCTGGATCGGCGCAGGGCTCTTTATCTGGTTTATCTACGGGCTTCTCAGGACGTGCTTTACCGATCGGCGTCAGATCCTATTTGTTGCTACCGGCTGTGCAATCATCTCATGGCAGGTCGCTGGACTAGTTGAGTATAATGTCGGGGATAGCGAGATACTGATTCTGGTGTGGATGCTGCTCGGCAGCTTACTCTACTCTCGCCGGCGGTCTGCGTTACAGCCCGCTCCTACTCCTACTACCTAGCTCTCATAACTATAGAGCCCCACGAGAGCCCCGCTCCAACAACCGCAACCACGATATGCTGGCCAGGTGTGATCTTATCCCAATTCATCGAGAGGGTAGAGGGCGCTCCAGCCCCAGCCTGATTGCCTAGGTATGTAACGTTATGCCAATGATTAAGGTCAGGAATCTCACGATTTCTTGCGATCTGTTCTAGCATGGTACGATTAGCCTGGTGGCCGATAAAGATATCACGTTGCCAATCGATCGGGTGCTTCTCTTCAATCGCTTTAACAAGACGCACCGTCTGACGAACGGAAAAATCTCGAACCGCGCGCCCATCCTGCCTAAAGAACCCATAGCTATCGACGGTAACCGCCTTGCAACGAGTTGGATCGGCGGTAAAGGTCGAATCAATAATCTCTAATTTACCGGGGTGTCGCAGCGAAACGACCCAAGCAGCGGCGCCGTCGCCCCAGATTGCACCATCTGAGCGATCGTTATAGTCCACATGCACGGTCATGGCTGCCGTTGATATACAGAGCACAAATTCCGGTAGTGCACTCTCGTTGTAGCTTTTTAAAAAATCGATGTGAAGCGCAAACGCTGGGCAGGCTGTATAGACATCAAAGGCAACTGCTGGACAATCAAGGCGTTCAGCGATGCGCGTTGCTTCACTCGGAATGGTCTGCCTCGGCGAACAGCCGTTAACGATCAGTAGCCCGATATCTTTGGCGGTAATGCCCGCCTGAGCAAGAGCGGCCTCTGCCGCCTTTACCCCCATATCGGTTGCGGTCATCGAGGCAACCTCAAGCGCCATGCGTGGGTCCTGATTGCGTGTTGTCTTGATATACTCAAGGGGCAACGTCGTAACTCGCTCCAGAATGCCGATCTTCTCCTCAATCCACTGCGCAGTGGTGCCGATATCTAGCGCTTCAAGAAAGTGATTATCTATAGAGACCTTCGGGTGGCATACTCCCATGCCCAGAATGTGCAGCATGTTACTCTCCTAGAAAGATACCGATAAAATACCACCACTCAGCAGGCCATCCCCGCCGTGCAAAATAACGATCTTCTCGCCGGCCTGCAGGGTGTCCCAAAGTGATGTAACAGCTACTCCGGCACTAGCCCCTAGAGCATAGCCCCCCTGTAACGTTGAGCTTAGAAGCCTTTCGGATGGAATATTAAACTTTGCTCCGCAGCGGCGCATATCACCTCCGAAGAGCTGTGGAGCAACAAGATATGGTGCGCGGCTAGGCATATCAACTGAAACTGAGAGTTTCTTAAATCCCTGCGCTACTATCTCACCCAGCTCCCCATAAGAGATCATGTGCTCGCACGCCAAAGAGATCGAACGTTGCACAGTGATAGCCGATTTAAAACGACCATCTCTACCAAGATAGAAATTTTGTGCCTGAAGCTTCCCTTGATGCCTTGTAGATATAACGAACGCTGCGGCAGCATCGCCGAATAAATACGCAGGAAGCACGGGCCCTGAGAAATCAACCTGTTGTGTGGGCGTGTTCGTTGAAACGCAGAGTACGTAATCTGGCACCCGTTCAGGTTTCCAAGAGGAGAGCATCTCAATATGAAGCGAAAGTGCACCAATACCACCGATAACATCAAACGCTGGAACCTTTAGCCCGAGCCCTCCACCTATTCTCTGGGCCTCGGAGGGGCAGGTCTGATAGGGAGTCGCGGTATCTGCGATAATTAGCCCGAGCTGTTCGGGTGCGATCCCGGCCCGCTCCATCGCCTGTCGAGCAGCTTCAATACCGAGCGAGGTTGGGGTAGCGGTTGCAACTGCGCGCGCCTCTAGGATCTCTACGTTCCTGGTATTTTTAATATAATCGAGTGGAAGGGATGTGCGCCGACTACGAACTCCGAAACGATCAAGTATCCGCCTCTCAGCTTCGTTCGGGTTAAGTCCCAATGAAGCGAGCAGTTCATCCGATAATAGTTCGTTCGGATACGCAGCACCTGCACCTACTATAAACATCTCAGCAGCTCTTTGAACATGGATATAACTATCTAAGCGGCTCTATCGTCCGCTTTAATTTTAGCGATAATAGCACTCTAGGTTATGGAGAGTAAAACCCGCTTAACAACCTAAAATCAATGGGTTATAAAAACTTTTTAGCTCCGCGCAACTCCTAAGAGGCTACACGCTCTGGTCAGTACTGCATATGGAGCGTACCATTGTTAGACATGAACTTCAGATTCTCCTTAAAAGTTACAATTAGCTGCCTAGTCCTCGCTACCGGCATGACTAGCCTATCTATCTGGCAATGGGGGCGGCACCTCCAGAAGCAGGAGCTGATACAAGAGCTCGAACGGATCCTGCTTCTTGAGCCGATTCCGCTTAGAGAGCTTGTTAATCAGAAACCGGATTGGGCTAACCTTACCTTTAGGCGGGTAAGTCTCTCCGGAACTTTCGATTTTAAGCACGAGATCCTGCTACGTAATCGTAGCCTTAATAAGCGTGCCGGTAGCCATGTTATCACCCCTCTAAAACTTGACGGGCCTGGCGAGCTTTATGTGTTAGTGGATCGCGGCTTCCTTCCACTTGGACGGGAAGAAGCCGAGCAACGCCTAATATATCAACACCCCGAGCACACGGAGATCTTTGCGCTTATTAAGGGGTCGATGCCACAGAAGCTCTTTGCGCCGCAGGATCCTGAGGTTGCTCCTGGCAAGCCCTGGGTTGATGGATGGCTTAGAATTGATATTCCAAATATTAAGAAGCAGCTCCCCTACGAGCTGCTTCCAGTCTATCTAGAAACGATGGAGAACCCAAACGATCCGCTACTGGTGTCAAAGATCGTACGCAAGGGCGATGCTGGACGGGACGATATCTTGAATTTAAGCGGAAAGTCTAATGTAGAGAACTTTGGAATGGACTCTCCGGATGCCGCTTATCCGATTCCAACCTTCGATACAACGCCACCGCCGGATATACATCTAGGCTATGTTTATGAGTGGGCCTTTATGGCGCTGCTAACGATCTCAATTGGCTTGATTATGCAATTTAAGAGACCCGGCACATCTAAAACGTCACAGAGGAATGCATCGCTTTAAGATCTCTGAGCGAGCTTAGGATATGGTGTGCATCGAGTTTAATCATGATTGAGGCATCGTGAACGAGCCTTATAAGACGAGCCGCCTCTAGCGCCTCGCCGTAAAGGGTAGCCTTTGAAAACATCTCTAGCAGGATACGTTGGCGGCGTACTACCTCTTTGTACGATAGCATTCGATCTGTAAGAGCCTGACCACCCTGTAATACCGTTCCAAGTGAGCTTGTGGCTGACTCTACGGCGGCATCTAACCTATTAATGGCCTTGGTTATATTTGATATCTGCTGTGCTGACATAGGGGCTTTCTATAAGTATATGCCCCCATATCTGCCGATCTAGTAAATATGCTTCCAACATAACATTATGCCCCTAATATTATGACACAGCCAGTACCTACGCTCCCGACCCTATCATTACAGCCTATCGGTGTTATCCGCACCAAGATGCGGACTAAATTTGACTCTCCTCACCAACCCAAGAACTCAGAGGAGGAGAGAAATATTATTCAGCTTTATCCAGGCCACGGCTTTCACGTTGCGCTGAGAAACTTAGCTGAGTTCGATAGGATCTGGCTCGTTTGGTGGTTTCATAGAAATTCAACCTGGCGTCCCCTCGTTCTTCCTCCACGGGGAGAGGCGATAAAGCGCGGGGTGTTTGCGACCCGCTCTCCGCACCGACCGAATCCGATCGGAATTACCTCCGTACCGCTCCTAGGAATTGAGAGGTTAAATCTTATCGTTGGAAATACAGACCTCGTTGATGGCACACCGATCCTCGACATTAAGCCTTACATTGCAACGGTGGATGCCTTTCCTGAGGCCTCCCTCGGATGGCTTGCAAAGGTTGAGGAGCAGCTCTTGCAGCCACCCAAATATTCAATCAGCTATTCACCCCTGGCATCTACGCAGCTCGAATGGCTTAGAAATAGCTGTGGGGTAGATTTCATTGAGAAAGCTGCTGAGGTGTTGCAACGCGATCCAAGTATTCACCGCACAAGAAGGATTCGGAGGTGGAGCGAAGAACTCCTTCAGATGGGATGCGGTCCTTGGAGAATCATCTTTTCTGTTAAAGAATTAGAGGTAGTGGTTATCTTTATTTCACCCGGATATCCGGATCACCTCCTTCTAGCGGGGCCCAACACTGAGATTAACGATCAGGATGCTCAGATAGCTTTTAAGGCTATCTGGCCAGATTAGCGCCGAACTGCGTGATCTTACTAGAAACTCTCCGCCCCCTTCAAACGCTGGCGGCTTCTGAATCCTTTTCTGAATCATCGCTCCATTTTATGTTTGACTACCGCAGAGCTGCTCTATAGAGTTAACAAACTAACCTTTGGAGATCCTTCAAATGAGAATGCTTGAGAACATAATCGATCTAGGAATTTTGGACGCAGTCACTGCTGCGTTCGATAGCTCCTACGTATCGCATTAGGGTTGGCCTCAGCGTTGCCAACCCTTTCTGGGCTGGCAAAACTTCCTCCGTATAAACAATACAAGAAGCTCTACCAGCACCCAGAAAGGGTGTCGCGCCGCTTTTCCAATCTAATTGTGGCCGCTCTGCGCTATGCGTGGGGCACGCTAAGCTCAATATTACAGAGAACAGTATGAAAGATAAGTTACTAAAAAATCCCCTGATATACCTAGCATGCATGATGTGGCGTAGTGGCGCAGGGCGTCGCCCGCAGATAGTGCTGCACCTGACACTCTCAGTCATCTCGATGGGCTTCTGGCTTTCGACCCCCCTTATTATCGCTCGTTTTATGAACGCGGCACAGGCCGCCGCATATGCTGGCCAACTTGCAGAGTGCGCCTGGCTACTCGCCGCCATGGTTACTATGGGAGTTATCGGATGGTGTTTTCACGGACCAAGCCGGGTTATTGAATTGGTGAGCGCGTTCTGTATTCGCAGAAATCTGCAATCAGAGCTCCTTACAAAGGTCTCGCAGCTGCCGCTCTCGTGGCATAAGGCGCACCACTCCGGCGAGACTATAGACCGTATTACCCGCGCCAGTGCTGCGCTCGGGAGCTTTGCCGAGGGGAGCTTTGAGGCACTCGGTCTTATTACACGCTACGTTGGCGCGATAATAATGTTGAGCCTCTTTATGCCTGTGGCTGGATTTTATATCGGCATAGCAACCTGCGTCATACTCGTTGCTATATTGCTCTTTGATAGGTGGTTAATCCCGCTCTACGACGAGTCGAACAGCAAGATAAGCAAGGTTGCCGCCGCAGTGCAGGACTACCTAACTAACATTACTACGGTCATCAGCCTTAGACTTGAGGATCGTGTGGTGCGCGAGGTAAACGCCAAGATGGATCGTATACGCC
Organism: Pseudomonadota bacterium; assembly: GCA_026390555.1. Classification (NCBI taxonomy): domain Bacteria; kingdom Pseudomonadati; phylum Pseudomonadota; species Pseudomonadota bacterium. The sequence continues at coordinate 36,872 of JAPLFS010000044.1, read as the reverse complement.
CACTTGCGCTACGGACCTCTGTTATGCAGGAGAGTAAGTGGTTTAGCGCCAGCTTACTTATCGATCTGATGAGGGCTGTGGTGCTCCTGTGTTACATCATCTCAGTCTTTAAGACCAAGGCGATAATAGAGATAGGAACGCTCTATGCCCTTAACGAGTATCTATCAACGATCGGTCAGGCTTTTTTTAGCTTTACCTCGCACTACGGAAACTACGTGCAGTCGGCCGCAAAGCTGCGTGCTGTAGAGTACATCCACACAGATCACCTGCGTGAGGTGGGGCCCACAGCACTCCTTAAATTGCCGAACGACTGGCGTAGCATTGAGCTAAATAACGTTTGCTTTCAGCACCAGGGTGAGGGCCGTATAACAGCCGGTCTCTTCGGTGTGGATCTCAAGCTTACTCAAGGTAGGAGCTACGCAATCGTAGGAGAGAGTGGTAGCGGAAAATCAACCCTGCTAGCTATTCTGCGTGGGTTACAGCAGCCAAGCAACGGCACGGTGATCTGTGACGGCGAGCTACAGCCAGAGGGACTGGCCGCAATTACCCACCATACGACCCTGATCCCACAGGAGCCGGAGGCAGTATATAGGGCGCTCTCTATGGCGCAGTTCTCGAACGTGCTGGAGCGCTTGCCCCGTGGGCTTGAGACCAATATCGCAGAGAAGGGGGTCTCCTTAAGTGGGGGCGAGAAGCAGCGCCTTGCACTAGCAAGGGGGATATTTTTTGCAGCAGACCGGGACTCCGAGATCGTTTTACTGGATGAATCAACTAGTAGCGTTGATATCGTGAACGAAAGGCGTATCTATGAAACGATCCTAAAGCACTTTGGCGCACGCATAATTATATCGGCTGTGCATAAGTTTAACCTACTAGATCTCTTTGACGAGATAATCGTTATGGAGCAGGGTAGGATTACTGAGAGCGGATCACTTATGGAGCTACTGCGCAAGAAAGGAGAGTTCTCTCGCTTGTGGGAGCGCTACGCTAATTCGGCCAAGTCCATTGAAGCTGTTGGTTAGGAGTGCTTGCAGTTATAGGAGTAGGAATCCAAGCTGAACAAGCCGGTCGTAGGCGGCTTTAACGGTGTCGCGGGGATGATCGCGTGAGAGCTCGTTAATAATTGCCGTAGCCTCCTGTTCGCCGTTACTGCGGATAATTATCTCGCGCTCGATAGGGGAGAGCTGCAGTGCTTCGTGTCTTAGTGATGTGGCGAGCTCGCCGGTCTGTGCTTGCATGCGGGAGTATTCAGGTGCGCGTGGCTTACCTACACTGGCTAGCGCCAGTAAAGGGCGATCGCACGTTACCTCAATAAATCCGGAACGCCATAGGCTTACCAGGGAGCTTATAATATCGGCCTCGTTTAATGTTGCAGAAAGATCGGCAACGGCTTTTAATCTAATCTCCTCTGGAGTAGCGCCCACACTACCATAAGTTCCAACAACCCCCAGGATCTCCGCTATTATTCCAGAAGGAGTTTGCACCTCTCTCCCTGAAACGAGCTCCACAAAGCGGCTCTCGTTAGCACCATTAGCGCCTATTTGCCTGTAGGTTGTGCTAAAGAAGAGCTGCCTAAAGACGCTAGCTTTAAGATCGCGCTGCAAGCTCTGCCCCGTATGACAGAGTAGGCTCTCTCTAAACGTCCTATTTCTAAAGATATCGAGGGCCTGTTCGCGCGCGATAATATCTGAGCTTATCTCCCTAAAAAAATCGGCGACATCTGGACCTAGATCGTCGCTCGACATAAGCGAGACCCGCGCCTCTGAAAGAAACTGTACGCCCGCCCCCTCGGCGCGTTTTATAAAATCAGAGAAGAGACAGGGTAAATTATACTCTGCAAGGAACTCATGCATCAGGTACGAGCTCTCAGAGCCCTTAAGACGGCAGAGGGCCTCTTGTAGGTAGCTGCCGTAGGGGTCGTTCGGATCGTTACGGGTTGAAGCTACAAGCTCAAGGAATTTAAGCCCCCCTCGGAGCTGCTCATCCGGGTCGAGCCCCCCGGCGATACTAGCGCCGAACATCATTACATCTCTTACAGCGCCCCGCTGTCTCCAGCCGGGAAGTACGTTGTAACTTACAAATGCCACGCCGCTCTTAGAGAGGGCGCTACTGCATAGCTCAAGTAGCTTGCCCTGTAGCTCATCTGAAATCCAGGAGTAGATGCCGTGTGCAACGATATAATCAAAGCCTGCACGCTCAGGGCGGTACTCTTTAATGTCAGCACAGATCCATTCAATATTTTTCAAACCGAGTAATTCCGTTACCTGCCGGGCCTCTGTGATATGTCTTAAAGAGAGATCAATTCCGAGAAAGGTACTGCCTGGATAGCGCTCAGCAAGGGGGATAATATTTCCACCAGTTCCACATCCGATCTCAAGCAAGCGGCAACTATTAGGAGCGGCCGCTTCAACTCCATACAACCGCGCTATAGCGCCCATGCGGTTAGGATCGCACTCTTTGCGCGCGTAGGTTTTATAGGGCTTATGATCGTATGAGATAGCTTTCATAGCTTATAGCCCCTCACGATAGGAGGGATACCGTAGAGTAATCGCAAGTAGCTTTTTCATTAAGTCGTTTTTTATAATCTGATTAGATAGCCGTGTATATGATCCTGCGCGCAGCGCCTCCTGCTCTGATATATAAGCGGGAAACGGCACCCCCTCCCGTGCACAGATAAAGGAGAGAACATCCCTTACTCGAGCGGGATGATCATCGCTAACGCACAGAACCTCTGGAAGCTCCAAAGCTTCTACTGCGCTAATAATAATCGAAACTAGATCCTCAACATGGATTCGGTTGCTCCAACTATCCCCGTCTCCAACCATGCGATAGGTGCCGTTTATAACTGAATCTACCATACTACGGCCGGGGCCATAGATCGCTGGCAACCTTAGGGCGGTTACCATTTTACCACTACTGCGGTACGCCAACTCTGAGAGATAGCGCGCCTCGCCCTGTGGATTCCAGGGCGCAGGCACCGTGGATTCATCAACTATTGAGCCGTCCCTTACGCCAAAAACTCCGGTAGTGCTTAGGTAAATTACCCTCGTAATCTTAGTGGTCGCTAGGGCGTGCACAACACGTTTTACACCCATTGTCCGGTCAACTGCTTCTCGTAGCGGCGGAACACTATCAACTAGAACAGTGAGCTCCGGATATGCTTTAAAAAAACTAACCACACTCTCGCTCTCCTCCAGAGAGAGCCTCTGAGAGGCCCATCCCAGCGCTTGCCACTCGGCGCACTGCGCAGCAGAGCGCGAGGTGATAACAAAGCTACCAGGTTTTAACCTCTGGGCTACCTTAGTCAGGGTATACCCCCCACCCATAAGGGCTATGTATGGGGCTTCTATGGCCATAAGCGATCTATCCTCCAGATACCTGCGCTAAGGGAGTACAAAATTCGATCGTGTAGCCTACCCTCCCTGCCCTGCCAGAACTCAAAGGTAGCCGGAAGAGTTCGATATCCACCCCACTGCGTGGGGCGCTCTAGGATAGCCCCTGCGGTCGCAAGTTCTAGATCTATATAGGCACCCTCAATCTGGGCCCTGGAGTCCGCCACGCGGCTCTGCTGTGATACTGCGGCGCTCAGCTGGGCATTGCGTGGTCGCGTTTGGAAGTATGCGTCTGAATCCTGCTCACTAATCTGCTCTACGGTGCCCTCTATCCGTACCTGCCGCTCCAGGGAGGGCCAATAAAAAAGAAGTGCCGCCTGCGAGTTCTGCGCTAACTGCACCCCTTTTTTACTCTCGTAATTAGTGAAGAAAACAAAGCCCCGCTCGTCTAACCCCTTTAGTAGTACCATCCTTACCGATGGCTTTAGATCAACGCCTACGGTTGCTAGCGCGCAGGCATTTGCTTCAGATGACTCAGAGAGCTTCGCTGCTTCGAACCAAGCCTGAAACTGCAGATACGGCGAGGAATCCACGATCCACTGATCGAGGGTGCCGCTTTTATACTCCTTGCGTAAGGCCTTTATTTGTTCGTCCAATCTCCTCCCCTCCTACATATCCGCCATGCATAAAACTAGTCCTAACTGCTGGCTTTGCACAAGAGATAGAGCCCTGCACCCTAATATTTCGAAGGGAAAAAGCCTTGCTTCGCCCGGCATTGAAAACTACTCTCTAGTAACTATTTAGCTTTAACGTTCCAAGAGATACATACCATGAAGCACCTATCTAAAGCCGCCTGTACGATCGTAATTGTCGCTGCCTCTGTGATCCATATCGCCGCTGCTACCCCGCTCTCTTCGGCGCAGAATAGCTCTCTCTTAAACGATCCTAACACCATCGTTGCTACACTCAACGGAGAAAAGATTACAGTAGCAGATATTAACCGCGAGCTTGAGCAACCGGAGCTTCAAGCTATGGTTGAGACCATCAAGGATGACCCTGCAAACCTGATAAACTTAAAGATCTCAATCCTCGCCTCTAAGATTGATAGGGATCTGTTGGTCAAGGCCGCCAAGAGCTCTCCAAGTTACGATCCTGCAGAGCTACAAAAATCCTTTGACGCACTAGTTGCTGAGCAGGGTGGCCGAGAGAGCATTAATACTACGCTCTCTTCGTATGGCACCACCTGGGAACGATTCTCAGATGATATCAACAACAAGCTATTGATTGAACGCTACGTTGAACAGGAGATACTCAAGAACTTTACGGTTTCTGAGGCTGACCTTAAAAAATCATTTACAGAGAATCCCGACCTCTATGCAACACCAGAGATGGTTAAGGCCCGTCATATCCTAATTAAGATCGATCCTAAAGCAACACCGGAACAGATCGCAGCGGCCCGCAAAAAGATCTCTGAGATTCGCACTAAGGCGCTTGCTCCAGGGGCTGATTTTGCACAATTAGCTGGCGAAAGTTCGGACGATGAGGCCACAAAACTTGAGGGTGGAGATCTCGGCTTCTTTCAGCGCGGCATGATGGTACCCGAATTTGAACAAGCTGCCTTTGAACTTAAAGTAGGTGATATCAGCGACCCAGTACAATCGGAGTACGGATTCCATATTATTAAAGTTGAGGAGCGTCAGGTTGCTGGCAGCCCTGACTACGAAACATCTAAGGATAAGGTGCGCTACCTTGTTATGGCTCAAGCGCACGATAGACTACTAATGGAGCGTATCAGCCAGCTCCGTAAGTCTGCAAAGATTGAATACCTTGTGCCAGAGCTTGCTGCCTTAAGGAATCCAGTTGCGGCACCGTTAGGCGAATAAAGACTAATCTAGCTTGAGGGAGGCTAAGAAGCCTTAGGCAAATGGAGGCTATCCAATCCATCTCTAGTGGTAGGAGTGTTGTCCTTCATTATCTTTTTCAGATTTAGGAGAGTATCTCTTACCTCAGCGGAACTAAGCTCTGAGCTTTTGCTAGTAGTTTCGTATTTTTCGTCCCTCTGTGGTGGAGTGTGTCCCTCTATTTTTGTACCACTAACAAGCACCCCGGTTGTTAAAAATAAGATCTTTTTGCGCTCTGAGCAGTACGGGGGGTTAAGCTCTCTATGCGAAGTTGTAAGCTTGTATTCCCCATTATCAATTTTCACCTGGGCTATCAGCTCATGGCCCGCTAGCGAGAGGTAGACACGCCCCCCCTGCTTTATAATGTCTTTAAGGATCTCTAGCTGAGCATTGGGTCCTAATTGATTGCTAGTAATGCTTGCCATTTTTTTCTCCGGAGATACAACTGTTAATACTATATCAGATAGTATACCGAAGCTTTTTACGCTACTCAAAAAATTCTGCTGCCGCAGCTCTATCGGGGTCTAGCCATGCCTAATCTGTTTTATGAAATCGGAGACGGAGCCTGAGATATCCTGCTTGGGGCTTGTAGAACCGGTCGTTTTTAGATCGATCTTGGCTATCGCGCGAAGAAAAGCGCTCCCGATAATGGCCCCATCCGTGTGTTTTGTTACTAAGTTAAAGCTCTCTTGATCGGAAACTCCAAAGCCTACAATAAGCCTGCTTTTAAGCCCCATCTCCATAAGATGCTTGAAGAATCTCTCGCGCTCCTGACTGACCTCAGCCCTGCCCCCAGTAATAGCGTCGGATGATACTACGTAGAGAAACGCTGGATCCTCGGCATCCAATTCCCTGATACGCTCATCCTCCGTACGCGTAGTAATAAGGAATACGGGCTGAATGCTATTTCTCTTAAAGAGCGGCCGATAACGCGCAAGGTATTCATCAAAGGGCATATCTGGAAGTATCAGGGCATCTATACCACAGCGTGCCGCCTCTTCAAAGAAGCGCTCACACCCGTATCGCTCAACGGGATTAAGGTACCCCATTAGAAGTACTGGCATCGTAATTGAGCCGCTACGGAGCTTGGAGAGCTGCTCAAAGAGCAGCTTAATAGTCATGCCGTTTGCGAGCGCTACGAGGTTACTCTCCTGAATCGTTGGGCCATCCGCTACTGGATCAGAGAATGGAAATCCAACCTCAACCATATCAACACCGCTGGCCTGAAGTGCTGTAATAATAGGCATGGTGTCGTTAAGGCGGGGGTATCCAGCTGTAAAGAAAATTGAAAGAGCTGGATTTTCTGGAAGTTGTTTGAACCTATTACCTATCATCGCCGATCTCCTCTGCAAACGCCTTCAGATATGTACCCATATCCTTATCCCCACGACCGGATATAACCACAACAACTCTATCCGATGATTTAAACTTTATGCGCTCTAGGTGCGCCATAGCATGCGCCGTCTCAAGTGCCGGAATTATCCCCTCCCTTTGCGCCAGGTGCTTGGCAGCCTGCAGCGCCTCATCGTCAGTTACATTAACGTACTCTACCCTCCCTACATTATGCAGATGCGCATGTTGCGGCCCGATACCTGGGTAATCAAGCCCCGCTGAGATAGAGTGCGCCTCCTCAACCTGGCCATCTGCGCTCTGCATAAATAGGGTGCGGCTACCGTGCAAAATTCCTGGGCTCCCTAGCGCCGTTGTAGCAGCCGATCGACCACTACTAACGCCACACCCAGCAGCTTCAACTCCGATAAGAGTAACGGAGCTATCCTCTATAAAATGAAAAAAGGCCCCCATAGCGTTACTACCACCACCAACACAGGCGATAATATGTGTCGGCTTTCCTTGAATACCTTTTAAACATTGCTCACGAATCTCTGCGCTAATAACCGACTGAAATCGCGCTACCATATCCGGAAAAGGGTGCGGACCAACAACCGAGCCGATAATATAGTGAGTATCATGGGGATTTGCGATCCAATCCCGTAGCGCCTCGTTCGTTGCGTCCTTAAGGGTGCGACTGCCACTCGTAACGCTACGCACCTCAGCTCCTAGTAGACGCATGCGCGCTACGTTTAGAGACTGGCGCTCCATATCGATCTCACCCATATAGACCACACACGAGATCCCCATCAGAGCGCAGACCGTTGCTGTGGCAACGCCGTGCTGCCCTGCTCCGGTCTCTGCGATAATGCGCGTCTTGCGAAGTCTACGAGCAATAAGGATCTGCCCTAAGGTATTATTAATCTTGTGTGAGCCCGTGTGCAGTAGGTCCTCCCGTTTAAGCAGCACCTCACACCCATACTCCTTTGAGAGTCGTTGTGCCCTAAAGAGCGGTGTTGGCCTTCCAGCAAAATCCCTTAGCAACTGATCTAATTCGATCTGAAAGTCAGGCTCCTGCGATATCTCAAGATACCTCTCCTGTAGCTCTCTTACGTTGGGATAGAGCATCTCAGGGATATAGGCACCACCAAATTCACCGAAAAATCCCCGTTCACTGACCGCTAATTTCATACCGCTATCCTCTCTAACAGCTCGTTAATCTTAGCTGCATCCTTAACTCCGATCTCCGACTCAACCTTCGAGTTAACGTCGATTGCAAAGAAATCTGGCAGCTCCTGCGCTAAACTAAGAGCTTTATCTATATTGTGCGCCCCTACTCCACCAGCAAGCATAAATGGCACCCCGGCCCGATACGAAGAGAGCCATGACCACTCAAACGATTGACCACTCCCGGCGCTAGCGCTGTCGAATAGATACACATTAGGCGTTCCTTGTAATGCTTTCAATTCAGCCAGATCTCTTATACCTGTGACCTGAACGGCCTTAATAATTAAAATATCGGGGAGCTCCGCGCGCAGCAGCTCCATGTAGCGCAGATCCTCTACGCCGTGCAGCTGTACGGCTTTTAGTCCAAAAGATTGAACTCGCTCCTTAATAAACTCAATTGATTGATCTCTAAAAACACCCACCGTACAGATTGAGGCTGGCAGATGTGAGAGATCTAGCTGCGTCGTAACGCAGCGTGGTGAACTTGGAGCGAAGATAAAGCCCATAAAATCAGGTAGCAACGCACCGATAGCTCTAATATTGTGCGGGTCTTGCATCCCGCAAACCTTTAACTTAAGTCGCCGCATAACTATCCTTCTCTTACCTGCTCGATTAACTTTTGACAGGCGAGATCAGGCGCGCATGTCTTCATAAAGGCCTCCCCGATTAAAAACCCCTGATAGCCGCAACCCTTCAGCGCTCTAATCGTCTCGGCCTCTGAGATGCCGCTCTCAGTAATTTTAATAAACTCACTAGGAATCTTAGGGGCCAGCCGCTCTGAGCAGCCGATATCAACCGCAAAGGTTGTCAGGTCTCGGTTATTAACCCCAACTAGATCGACCTCTTGGCATAGATGCGACTCAAGCTCTAGCTCATTATGCACCTCAAGCAACACCTCAAGCCCCAGTGAGCGGGCAAGGCTACCAAGTTTTCTTACCTCTGCCGGACTAAGAGCTGCAGCTATCAGAAGTACTACGTCAGCTCCAACAGATTTTGCCTCGATTACCTGATACGGATCGATCATAAAATCCTTGCGCAGGACTGGGCAGGAGTTAAGTCTACGGGCTGTTATTAGATCCTCAAGAGAACCGCCAAAGTACCTCGTATCCGTTAGAATTGAGAGCGCTGACGCCCCAGCCTCTATATACCCCCTTGAGAGTTGCTCTATTGAGATCTCATTATTTATGACACCCTTCGATGGGGAGCGGCGCTTAATCTCTGCGATAATTCCCACCCCCTCTGCGCGTTTAAGGCAGCTCCGTAAGGAGTGCGGCGTAGCCTTAAAATATGGGCTACTCTCCAGCAACTTCGCTGGATAGAGCCCCCGTCGCTCGGCTACCTCGGTGCGCTTATGTGCTATTATCTCCCCTAAAATGTTCATATCTTTATGCCACGCTATCTTTTAAAACTTTTAGCGCCCGGCCAGAGCTGATGGTCTCGCGCGCCTGCTCAACATGATCAATTAATAATCCCCGCTCCGCACTGCACCACATAGCTAGTCCCGCACTTGCAGTTACAACCGCCTGCTGCGCAGGTGAGCCCCGCCCCTCAAGAATCGCCACAAGTAGCTTGGCCGATTCGGCGATAGATGCCCCCCCCTTAATCTCTGAGTGTGCTACCTTAAAGAGTCCAAAATCCTCTGGCTGCAATTGTCGTCTGCCTGCCCTGGTTATTATTTCAAGGGGCGCTGTTAGGGTGACCTCATCGTAACCATCCGTAGTAAAGAGAGTTGCAAAGTGCGCTCCGCGCCGCGCAAGGAGGTATCCATATAGCCTTAAGAGCGGGCGGTCATAGACCCCATTTATCTGAAAGGCTGGTTGCGCTGGATTCACCAAGGGCCCTAGCATATTAAAGACCGTACGAAATCCAAGCTCCCGCCGTACCGCTTGGGCCCTGCCTAGAATGGGATGAAAGAGCGGTGCATGCAGAAAGCAGACGTTCGTTGCCTCAAGTGCACGCAATAATACCTCGCGGTCCGTTGAGAACTTAACCCCTAGCTCCTCAAGTACATTAGAGGAGCCGCACATGGATGAGACCCCGTAGTTGCCATGTTTTGCAACCTTATACCCCGCTCCAGCTAATACAAACGCGGTAGCGGTTGAGATATTAAAGGTATTACGATTATCTCCCCCAGTACCGCATAGATCCATAACGCTATACGGCGAGAGGTCTAGCAACGTTGCAAGCTCCAGCACTGCTCGTGAGAATCCATCTAGCTCATCTAATGTGACCGCGCGCGCACGCAGTAACGTAAGCAGTGCGGCAAGCTGTGCTCCATTAGTGCTCTCCTGTAGCGCTAGATGCATTAAGACGCGCGCCTCTTCTACAGAGAGCCTCTTTCCGTTCAGTATCTCTTCAAGCTGCTGTTTCATCTGCCACCCAGTTTTCAATCATAGTCCGGCCATGCTCCGTGAGGATCGATTCGGGATGAAACTGCACACCTCGCACGTTTAATCTCGAGTGCCTAAGCGCCATAATCTCACCGCTATCATCAACTGCCGTAATCTTAAGCTCCTCGTTAGGCGTTGCGGTTCGTTGCACAACCCAGGAGTGATACCTACCAACCGAGAACCTCTTCGGGAGACCCATAAAAAGCAGCTCCTCTGGGTCTATTACCTCCAGTGCTGTAGCCTTGCCGTGAATAGGGGTTAATATATTAAATAGCGGTGAGCCGAAAACCTCGCCGATGCATTGGTGTCCAAGACAAACGCCGAGGATGCTCTTTGTTTCAGCAAAGTTCCTCACTATATCCATCATAATCCCAGCCTCTGAGGGGATGCCTGGGCCAGGTGAAAGCACTATCTTTTCAAATGTAGAGACCTCATTAAGGGTAAGCTTGTCGTTTCTCTTAACGGTCACCGAGACTCCGCTAAAAGACTCGAGGATCTGCACCAGATTGTAGGTGAATGAGTCGTAGTTATCGATCATCAGGATTTGCATCTATATCTCCTCGGCCCGTTTAATGGCAGCCCGTAACGCCCCGAGCTTGGCATGAACCTCTCGCATCTCATTCTCAGGATCGGAGTCGTATACCACTCCCCCCCCGGCCTGGTAGACCAGGGTGTTATTGATACTAAGGAAGGAGCGAATCATTATGCCGAGCACAGCATCCCCATTAAAACCGAGGAATCCGATCGCTCCTCCGTAGTGCCCACGCCGGATCGGTTCAAGTGCATCTAGTATCTGCATCGCTCGATATTTAGGAGCACCGGAGAGCGTTCCCGCAGGAAATGTATCGCTCATAATTTGTGCTGCACTTACATCCTGTGCGAGCGTTCCTTCAACTTTCGATACCAGATGAATAACGGTTGCGCGCCAGGTCGACCAACATACAGTGCTCTGCGTTCTCCTTCGGATCCGCAAGTAATCGCTCCACCCTGACTCTGTCTTCGCTGGCATCACCACTACGCGGGGTGGTTCCGGCGATAGGGTATATTCCAGCGGTTCTCTCCTGTACTACTATCTGCGCCTCTGGCGATGAGCCAAAGAGATTATATCCGCCGAAATCTCCGTAGAATAGATAGGGGGATGGATTAATCGAGCGCAGCGCCCGATAGACCTGCAGATCATCGCCCTTAAAGGCTTGTAGATACCTCCTTGATGGAACGATCTGAAAAACATCTCCGCGCGCAATATGTCCCTTGCAGAGTCGAACTAAGCTTAGAAATTCCTCATCAGATAAGACCGAATCCTCAGCACCTTCGATGCTAAATGGGTGTAGATGTACGTTTGAATCAAACGCTGCACGAACAAACTCCTGATAGCTATCATCTGTATCCTCCTCACCTACGATATTCTCAAGGATATGAACCTCGTTCCTAAAGTGATTAAAGGCCAGCACATACCGATAAACTGAGAAGCTTGCCGCTGGAATAGCGTAAGTTGGGTCCGGTTTTTTTGTAAATGTAAGGGTCTCCATATGCTCTATAGAGTCCCATGCAGCGTAACCAAAGGCTCCGTTTACTACCCCCTTCGGTAGGGCGCTGGATTCGATCTTAAATGAGTTAAGAAAGATAGAGAGCTCTTCGCTAAATCCAGTAGCATGCTTAATGGGCTTCGGGGGCTGCTTCTCGTTAAGATACGAAAGATGTAGCTCTCCGTTCTCTATCTTAAACTCCGCTAGCGGATCGCAGCAGATAAAAGACCTGCAATCATCCGCCCCATGGAAGTCTGAGCTCTCAAGTAACAGCGCCCTAGAGTAGCGATCACGTAGCCTAGCGTAGACCGCGATCGGGGATGTAAGGTCGGCTATAACAGTGTGGCAGGTTGTTCTTATATTCAAGGAAGTATTATTCATGACAACTCTTGAGGCAGAGCCATTATTGCTGGCGTATAAGGATTAGGAATGCGGGACTGGGAAAACGAGAGTAGTAGAGGCGCGGGTATGGTTGGGCTATGCCCAGAAAAGAGCTATCGAGTGTCGCCAGGAGATATCCAATAAGCTTGGTGGCGTAAAGATGGAGTTGTAACTCAACATATCTTTAGAGTCTATGGCCCCTAGAGCCACTAAGTCAAGGATTTTGCAACTATACTGCACTCTATAACCATGCCCAATTATTAAAGCAGGACTACTTAAAGCTTGATTATGCCCAGCATTTTCCCTAGCCTCTACCCAGGGAGTGACATATCACAAGGTTTTTTCCACGGGAAAGGTAGGTTTATGTAATGGACAATATCGATGTCCCTATGGGCGTTCCAGATCCAGTAACTCTCTTGAACGAATTTGTTGCCGCTCTTCCATATAAGGAAAGAGAGATAACAAAGCTACGTTTCGGGTTGGGGGATGGATACCGGTACAGCCTATTGGAGATTGCGGCTATCTTTAAGATGCAAATAAAGGACATGGAAAACTTTATTGTGCAGATTGAGGATAGGTTGGCACGTCAAGAGCTCTTATGGATTGCACGTCGTAGCAATACTTAAAGCTCCACAGAAGGTTAAAATGATGTGATCCGACGTAAAGAGCTCCCCTCTTTACCTCGGATTCACCCCTTCCTAACGCGTACGTTGATGCCCCGGTAGCCTGATATGCTTTGCTACCGTGCGTAACACAACACTGTCGCGTGAAAGCACAAAGATCCAACCGCCATAGATTCTAAAGCGCTCTCCTGTAACTCCGAAGCGCTCAAGCGCGCCTGAGATCTTACTATGATCGATCGGCTGAGAGAGTTGATAAAACGAGGAGAATCTTTCAAAGCACTCTGCTGCTGTAAACCAGCTATTAAACTTTTCGCGTGGCTCACGCGCACGCCGAACTAACTCCTCAAATTCACTAAAGGCCCGTGCATGGACCGCCGTATGCTGGCTAGAAGACTGATAAAACCCGATTAAATCTCTGTGTTTTGGGGTTAGTTTAAACGACCCTAATTTCTCGCTTGGGGCCCTATTCAGCTCCTCCCGCAGTAGCGTGCTTAAATTTCGCCCATTTAATTCATATACCCTAACAAGCTCTCCGCGCTCCTCTATAAAAAGAAATTTTCCTGCAGCTCTTACCTGTTTCGTTTTTGAAGTTTTAACACCTTGCGGAACAATAATAGGAAATGTTTTTGGCACATCGCGTGCACGTCGCGTTATTGCGACCAGAGCTTTTAAACAAACAGAGAGACTCGTATCGACCTCTGGATAGCGCCTCTGTAAGAAGCGTGAGGTAGCTGCTAATTTAAAGAAGCTACGCAACACCACCTCAGAGATAACTACCTGCTTATCTCGCCGAGCTACGAGTATCTCTACTCCTGCCCGTCCGGGCCTAATCTCAATTCCCTTAATAGCTTTAAGCTGCGCATCCCCTGGGTGCAGATAATTTGCTGTAGGAAGGAGTGAGCCTAGATAATAGGGCAGCCCATACTGTTGGGGGGACTTTAACGGAATAGGTACAGTGAACCCAGCCAATACGTTTTTTCCCTCAACGAGGTAATGGCGCTCAGGATGTAACCCGAAGAGCCATTGGTGCGCCTTCTCTACACTCTTATTGGCTAGCCCCTGGCTCTCAGCAAGTATCCAGTCCTGGTACTGCTTGATTACTGATAAAACCCCCCGTTCATCTACAAAGAGCCCGTGTGGCACGACTCGAACCATCTGGCGCTCGGCTTCAAACTCTTTAGAGCGTCGTAATCGCTCTAGAAACCCCACTAACGGCGCTCTTTCGTTCGCGACCTCTTCCTGCTTCTGTTCCTGTCCAATAGAGCTCATGAGCTATGATACCCTATAGAACATTTACCCCGCCATCCCCTTGCAGTAACCTATCCGAGCTATGTCTGATAAAGAACGTCTCCCCTGCATACTAGAAGCTACCGACCCGTGGTCACACGCCCGCGCGCTACGTTTAAGTACACTACACGGGACGGTTGAGACCCCGATCTTTATGCCGGTGGCGACACAGGCCGCGCTGCGTCACGTTGACCTAAATGTCGCTAAGGATCTGGACTACCAGGTTCTACTCGCCAATACCTACCACCTACTCCTGCGTCCCGGTGCCGAGGTTTTATCTAAAGTAGGGGGGTTGCACCCATTTATGCAGTGGGAAAGGGGCGTTCTGACGGACTCGGGGGGCTATCAGATCTTCTCGCTTAGTAAGCAGTTATCTCTAAGTGAGGAGGGCGCAACTTTCAGGAGCTATACCGACGGCAAGCGCATTGCCCTCACCCCTGAGCTTAGCATTGAGATGCAAGGTATTATCGGCAGCGATATTATGATGGTACTCGACCACTGCGTAAGTTCGACCTCGGATGAAGTAACTACGAGGGGGGCGCTAGAGCTAACCACCCGCTGGGCAAAGCGTAGCCTACTAGCGCGGGGAGACTCAATGCAGGCGCTCTTTGGAATCGTTCAGGGTGGTTGCTTTCAACAGCTACGGCGTGAGAGCGCAGAACAGATTACTGAGATGCCCTTCGATGGTTTCGCTCTTGGAGGACTCGCCGTAGGTGAGAGTAAAACTGAGCGCGAAGATACCACCGAATTTGCGGCGCAGCTTCTGCCGAGCGCTAAGCCCCGCTATCTGATGGGGGTTGGAACACCTATAGACCTGCTGGAGGCGGTACGGCGCGGAATTGATATGTTCGATTGTATCCTTCCTACTGCGCTAGCTAGTCAGGGTGTGTGCTTTACCTCGCATGGCAAGATAGATCTGCGCCGCGGGATCTATAAGCTTCAGGAAATGCAGCTTGACGCACTTTGCCCCTGCTCTACCTGCCTCCGTTTTAGCCGTGCGTACCTGCATCACCTGATTAAGTCAAAGGAGTCGGTGGCGGGGCCGCTGTTAAGTATTCACAACCTGACCTTCTACCGGCGCCTGATGCACCGTATGCGCACAGCTATACTGACGGGCCAATTTAGGGCCCTGTATGAAAGCGAGGTTAACGCTCTCAGCTCTAACGATCTAGATAATCCGACCAGCCCCCCTCAACGTAAGAGGCCGGTCGTGACAGATTCGACGCCTACGATCTAACTACCAGGTCAACGACGCCGCTGTCTGATATTCAGTAACCCTGGTCTCAAAGAAGTTCTTCTCCTTGCCGAGATCTATCGTCTCGCTCATCCATGGGAAGGGATTCTTAGAGCCGTACTGAGTCTTTAAACCGATGCGCTCAAGACGACGATCCGCTACGTACTGCACGTAGTCACGGAACATCGGAGCGGTTAGTCCAAGGATCCCACGTGGCAAACAATCAGCCGCGTAGTTGTACTCAAGCTCTACAGCTTGGCGAATCTTGTTGGTGATGTGCTCCTGAAATTCAGGGGTCCATAGCTCTGGATTCTCAGCCTTAATCGTATTGATCAGGTCGATACCAAAGTTAAGATGAATGCTCTCATCGCGCAGGATGTACTGGAACTGCTCTCCGACACCAGTCATCTTATTCTGTCGGTGGAATGAGAGTATCATTACGAATCCGCTATAGAAGAAGATGCCCTCCATGATTACGTAATAACCGATCAGGTTCTCAAGGAACTTCTGTGCGCCCTCAAAGTTTGCCGTTGAGAAGTTCGGATCAAGCACCTCTTCGGTCAGCTTCATCTCGAACATGTCCTTAGCATTGATAGAGTTCACCTCGTTGTACATATTGAAGACCTCGCCCTGATCGAGCGAAAGGGACTCAACGATGTAGTGGAAGGTGTGGGTGTGAACGGCCTCTTCAAAAGCCTGTCGCAGTAAGAACTGACGACACTCAGGATTGGTCACATGCTTAAAGATAGCGAGTGTGATGTTGTTACCTACGAGGCTCTCAGCCGTACTGAAGAATCCTAGGTTACGCATGATAACGCGGCGCTCATCGGCGCTCAGGCGATCGGACTTCCAAAGTTCGATATCCTTGCCCATCGCCACTTCGGTTGGCAGCCAGTTATTCGCGCAGCCATTGATATAGTGCTCCCAGGCCCACTTATACTTGAGCGGCATAAGTTGATTTACGTCAACCGCAGCGCAGTTGATGATGCGCTTTTCGGCAACACTTACGCGCTTCTCCTTGCCATCATCGTTATCTCCCTGTGAACCGGTTGAACCTGCACCATCTAAATCATTAAACGTAAGCATTTTATATGTCTCCTATAACCCACTATAACTAAATTTTTTCATTCCTAATTTTTTCATGCCTAATTTTACTGGCAACTCTCACAATCACCATCTAGTCCACAGACCTTCGGCACGCCAGGCTTTTCGCTTAGAGCCGCGTTTGTAGGAGTGCTCTCCACTACAACGTTGCGTTCTACTACAATATCGTTAGATGCTGATGCGTTCTTCATCCATCGCGGCTGTAGGCCACGCTTGTTAATATCGGTCGTGGACTTCTCAATCTGCGTAGCGCCTAGTGAACGGAGGTAGTAGGTAGTTTTAAGGCCCTTCCTCCAGGCATGCATGTACATATCATGCAGCTTCTTACCGCTTGGCTCTGCGATATAGAGGTTGAGCGACTGTCCCATGTCGATCCACTTCTGGCGACGACTTCCACACTCAATCAACCAAGCAGGCTCAATCTCGAACGCCGTAAGATATATCTTCTTGAGACTCTCAGGAATTCTCTCTATCTCCTGAATGGACCCATCGAAGTACTTCAGATCGTCGATCATATCCTCATCCCAGATATTGAGCCCCTTAAGGTCATCAACTAGGTAGTTATTGTGCACGATAAACTCCCCTGAAAGATTGGACTTTGCGTAAAGGTGCTTATAGTTAGGCTCAATCGACTGGCTGACCCCCGTTATGTTCGAAATAGTCGCTGTCGGCGCAATCGCCATAGTATTGCTGTTGCGCATACCGTTCTTCTTAAGCGCTGCTCGAACTACACCCCAATCAAGGGTAGTAGTAGTATCAACCTCAAGATTGCCATCACGCTCATCAGCCAAGATCTTCAAAGTATCTATAGGCAATAATCCACGATCCCACTTCGAGCCCTTATAGGTAGAGTATGCCCCCTTCTCTGCCGCTAACTCGCTCGATGCAAGGATCGTATAGTACGAGATGATCTCCATGCTTTCATCGGCGAACCTAACCGCCTCTAGACTTGCATAGCTTATCTTCTGCGCATACAGAGCATCCTGGAATCCCATGATACCGAGACCGATCGGACGGTGTCTTAAGTTTGCGTTTTTCGCCTCTATAGTTGGATAGAAGTTTATGTCAATAACGTTATCTAACATCCGTACGGCTGTCTTTACGGTCTTGGCAACCAGCTCACGATTGACTCCATTAGGGCCAACGTGCTTAACAAGATTTACCGAGCCGAGATTGCAAACTGCGGTCTCTTCGGCCGAGGTGTTAAGCAGGATCTCTGTGCAGAGGTTAGAGCTATGAACAACCCCAACGTGATCCTGTGGTGAGCGGAGGTTCGATGGATCCTTAAATGTGATCCATGGATGTCCGGTTTCAAATAATAGGCTAAGCATCTTGCGCCAAAGCACGGTTGCCTCGATCTTTTTAAAGAGCTTAATCTCGCCGCGCTCTACCTTGCCCTCATATTCAACGTAGCGTTGTTCAAACCTCTTTCCATAAAGATCGTGCAGATCGGGCACATCATTTGGACTAAAGAGGGTCCAAGTACCGCTCTCTGATACGCGCTTCATGAACAGATCTGGGATCCAGTTAGCTGTATTCATGTCGTGAGTACGGCGACGCTCATCTCCAGTATTCTTGCGCAGCTCAAGGAAGTCCTCAATATCAAGATGCCATGTCTCTAGGTAGGCGCACATCGCACCCTTACGCTTTCCACCCTGATTGACCGCTATGGCTGTATCGTTAGCGACCTTAAGGAACGGTATAACTCCCTGGCTACGCCCATTAGTGCCCTTAATGCGAGCGCCGGTTGCGCGCACATTGGTCCAATCGTTTCCGAGCCCACCAGCCCACTTTGAAAGCTGCGCATCATCAGATACGCACTTAAAGATATGCTGCAGGTCGTCCATAATCGTTGTTAGGTAGCAGGAACTAAGCTGTGGATGCAGAGTTCCGGCATTGAAGAGAGTCGGCGTGCTCGATGTAAATAGACACTGTGAAAGAACGTCATAGAACTCAATCGCGCGCTCGTTTTTATGCTGGCCCTCGTTAACGCTCAGCCCCATCGCAACGCGCATCCAAAAGATCTGCGGAGTCTCAAGACGAACATCTTCATGGTGAATCAGGTAACGATCATAGAGAGTTTGCAGCCCGAGGTAGGCAAATTCAAGGTCGCGCTCAAGCTTGAGAGCCTTGGCGAGCTTCTCGAGATCAAACTCAAGCAGCTTAGGCTCCATGTGCTCAGTCTCCACTCCCTTCTTAAGACACTCTTTAAAATACTGCTGGTGCGACTTATCAAGGGTCTTGCTATTGGCAGCTACAGACATCGTCTCACGGTAAATAACATCAAGGAGCAAGCGTGCTGCTACGCTTGAGTAGGCCGGGTCCTTCTCGATCTTGGAGCGCGCAGCCATTATATTGGCCTGGTCGATCTCTTCGAGCTTAATCCCCTCGTAGAAATTCTTGATAGACTCCGCCAACACCATCTCGCTTGAAACTAGCTTCTCAAGACCCTTACAGGCGTGCTCAATCCTCTTTCTAAGCTCTAATTCAGTTACAGTAACGCTCTTGCCATCGGGAGTTGCGGCCTTAAATGACGCTCCGCTACCTTTCGCGGTTAGGGTCTCAGCCTGGGTTGCAACCTTGGTCTCTATAACCTCTTCACTCTGCGGCTCCTCCATCTCGCGCTTTGCGGCGCGCTGCGCGCGGTAGATAATGAAATCCTTCGCTTCCTGATAGAACCCCTCCGCCATCATCTGGCGCTCAACTTCATCTTGGATAAACTCAACGTGTAGCTGTGAGCCCTCGCGTGAAAGCTGTGCTGCGCGGTCCACTACCTTATTTGTCAGTAGATTAACGGAAGCTATGATATGATCCGAGGTTTGTCCGGTGATCTTAAGGGATGCGCGGAAGGCGCGCTCAATAGCTGAGGCGATCTTCATCGGGTTAAAGCGCACAACGCTCTTTCCGTCGCGTCGGGTCACCTTAAGGCTGCGGGGAGAGTCATCACGGGCACTCTTATGCTCATCACGGTAGATAATATAGTTACGAGCCGCCTCGTAGTGGCCGCCCTGCATCAAGCGCACCTCTACGATATCCTGAATTCCTTCAACCGTAACGCAGGCGCCCTTGGCGGCCTCGGCTGCGACAGCCTGGAGGACCTCTTCGGTAATGCCCTGGGCGATACTGTAGAGCTCCTGCGGTAGGGGGGCACTTGGAGCGACTGTGTGGGTGGCGCGAATGGCGAGCTCAATCGCCCTGAAGATACGGGCCCGTCGAAATGGAACCAGGGTGCCGTTGCGCTTAACAACCGCAAAGTTCTCGAGATCTATGGTTACCGTAGCTTGAGGGTAAGTTTGAGAGTGCGGGGCTCCTTGCGCCGCAAGTATTCCATTTAATGCTGTTGTTTTAGCTACTTCCAGCTCGCCTGCGATGCTACTCATAATCTACTTAACCCCTAATAACTGAGCCCTATACCCATAAGCAGCATTTTAGCCGCCGATTTCAGACAACACTCGTCCTGCTCGCTTTATAGCGACCGCAAAAAACACCCTATGCCATACCGCCTAATGTGAAGATTAGTATTTGGGTCGTTATATCTACCTATTAGTAGGTACCTATCACCCGATAGATAACTACCATATGTAGTAGCAACCAAAGCAACCAACTACAATATATATGTACGAGCAATAGCTTGTTGTTGTCTATACGAAATGTGCGCAACGCATTAAAAAAAAAATGCTCGCTAGCTAACACCCAAGAACAACTAAGCGATCTAAAACAAGACGGCTTTCTATAGCAGTAACGAGTGCCAGGTTCAACGAAAATCGCTTTAACAGCAATCCGTAACTAGCTTAAATAATTATGTAATTTATTATAGTCTGTTTTTGCATCTCGTTTCTCAAGAGATGTTCTACAAAGCCCGCATTGCAAAAATATCTTGATAGTAAAAGAGAAAGAGAGTAACGGGCCGCCCTATCTAAGAGCGCTACTCTGCGCCTCTAATTGCTCAACCTCTGCATTAATTGCCTCGAGTGAATCATCTGGCGTTGCTGTTGGAGGTGTATGACTCTGTGCTTTTTCAAGCAAAGATAGATCTGTTTTCCCCTCACCTATAACGGACTGCTCTGCATCATTTGAAATATTAACTCCAGCCTCTGCAATAGAATCAATGATCTGATCCTCACTCCGATTAACATCAGCCTCTAATAAGGCCGGATTATCAGCATCCTGAGCAACACTATCTGAAATTATAGATAAGCCTGCCGCGCTAAAAATAACTAAGCAACTCACATTGATGAAACCAGCTCTGATTCTATTCATGCATATTCCCCTTAACTATTCACCCCAGTATAAACTTGTCGGTGATTAAGGTGAATAGTTACTATTCCCCTTATATTTCGTGCTTGTTATTCCCTCTCTGGTCTACCATTAATTGAGATCATATCCTACTCAGTAGCGCCAACATGAACGAATGGAAAGATATCTCATACCTGAAAAACGGCACTCCTTCACAACAGAGTGCATTTCTATGCCTTAACAAGCTCGGCATCTTCGATGATCTTAAGAGCTTCTCACCCACCCTTGTCAGCACCGTCTGTCTCGATATCGACACCGCAACGAGCGATCTAGATATCATCTGCCATGCGCCTTGCTCTGCTGAGTTTTGCCGCGCGGTTACGCTTATCTACCGAGATCTCGATGATTTTACTATCACTCCATTAGAAGGCGCCACCGTTTGCCTCTTCCGCTTTGCGGGGTGGGAGATAGAGATCTACGCCCAGCCACTACCTGTTATAAAACAATGCGCCTACCTGCATCTCTGCCAAACCTCACGTGTCCTTCAATTCGGGGGCGCGCCATTTAGAAACGCCATTCGGGCTCTTAAGGAAGTTGGGGTTAAGACTGAGCCGGCTGTGGCGCAGTGTCTTGGACTTACAGGAGATCCGTACCGAGGAGTAGAAGATCTAATCAAACTCTCAGATCAGGAGCTACAGAGCCTGCTTAATAAGCAACGCTCACTGCTTTAAAAATAGCTACCATTGAAAAAACAGATAGCCTTGAAAAAAACCTGTGAGGATCGCATGGTAGTACAATGCAATCTAATTCAGGTAAAAGAGCTCTCCCTACTATTCTAATCTCGGCTCTAATCGGGGCTGGTTTGGTTATAGCGCTCTTTTTGCTCGGCAAGCGTTTCATCACAGCTCCGCTACAGAGGGCGCAGCCCCGCCAGATAACTCCACGCGGCGATCTGGCGCCGCAGGAACTTGCAACTATCCGCCTCTTTGAACAAGCCGCCCCCTCGGTTGTCTACATTACAACGCTCGCCGTTGAGCGAGATCTATTTACGATGAACGCCTTTGAGGTTCCGCAGGGCGCCGGTTCCGGTTTTATCTGGGATGAGCAGGGTTATATCGTCACTAATTTTCATGTGCTCAAGGACGCGCAGGTCGCTCGTATTACACTATCAGATCAATCAACCTATAACGCTGAACTTGTAGGTGTTGAGCCGGACAAGGATATCGCAGTACTTAAAATTAGCGCGCCAGATATAAAGCTTTCACCAATTCTACTGGGATCATCAAAAAACTTGCGGGTTGGACAGGGGGTTTTTGCGATCGGAAATCCGTTTGGTTTTGATCACACCCTCACAACTGGCGTAATCAGTGGGCTTGGAAGGGAGATTAAATCAGCCGTAACGGATCGTCCTATTCAGGGAGTTATTCAGACCGATGCGGCGATCAATCCGGGCAACTCCGGCGGCCCCCTTCTCGATAGCGCTGGGCATCTGATCGGTATGAATACGGCTATCGTAAGCGCATCCGGTAGCTATGCCGGACTCGGCTTTGCGGTCCCTGTTGATACGGTTAATCGGATCGTACCGCAGCTTATTAAGTTCGGCTCCGTTAAGAAACTGGTGCTCGGTGTGCAATTACTAGAGAGCAGATACCTACGCCCAGAGGGGATCCCTGGGGCTATAGTTGCAAACGTACTTCCTGGCTCCCCGGCTGATAAGGCTGGGATTCTTCCCCTGCAACGTGACGCCACCGGCGCTATCCAACTAGGCGATATAATAACATCGATAGATGACACCCCTGTTGAGGATGGAGATGACCTCTTCCGCGTCTTAGATGATAAGCAACCGGGTGATAAGATCAAACTAATGCTTATAAATAACGGGGAGGAGCGCGCTGTAACTATCAAGCTTGGTGCGTTGCGGCGCTAGACAGCTTGCGCCTGTCAGACTAGGTCGATCTGTTTCGCTCAGAGGTGTTGCAAATCGCTATAAAACGAGCACCTAACTAGCCTCCGAAATCTCTCGGTTGTTGCTCTAAATATGCTAGACTTACAAGAGATATGAGTTCACTAAATACCCTCCCTCAGATAGCCCAACAGGTTCAAAGCATGACTAGCGCAATTGAGGGATCGCTGTCGGAGCTGGTTATACCCGCTCGACAGGCGCTACAATCCGTCATCTCTGCCCTAGTGGGCGGCGCTCCGCAGGTCCCTGAGACCGCGCTTATGGTTGGTGCCGATATCGGCCTTGATGCAGCCACGCAAGGGCTTGATCGCCCCTTTAATAATCTTTCGAGCGAGACGCTGCAGACTTTTAGGGATGAATTCAAGCATGCTCTCTCTCACGCTGCCGAGATCCACTCTGAACTACGCGAGCGAGATCGTCGAGATCCCTCCCTATTTGGAGAGCTCGTAATGCCCCCTGCCAGGGCAGAGCTTGGCCACACAAAACACGCTCCTTTAATTAAGCTATAAGTTAACCCATTCAGGAACCGATTTGCGGAGCAAGTCGGGGGGTATAACCTGCCTAAGTTCCGTAGTAGTTGAGTTGCCGCCAACTTTTTAGCATGCAACAGTAATGGAATATCACTCCATAACCGATACTAGTGGTGCCACTTTAGTATATTCAAAGAGAACGCATGGCTAAGCTAAATAAAGACCTCCACCTTTCAGCCGAGTTCCTTACCTTTCTTAAAGCTGGATTCTTCGGCCAGATCCTCTTTGAAGCGGCGATGACTAAACTTGAATGTCCGCTCCTGCCCCCTGGATACCTCGATAACGCACATAAGACCTTCGACAAGCTAGACCGCTGGTTGAAGGACCTCTCTGAGGAGCTCCCTATCTTTGCAACGAGTTGGTCTGCGCCTGAAACCTTCGATGCGATCTCTGCCATGAGCTTTATGCGAGAGCTTAAACGTGACTGCCTGTGGCTCATGCCGCAGATCGAATCTGCTCTTTCAACATCCAACCTCTCTCAAAATCGTGACGTTGTAAAACTACTCGCTGCTTCGATAGTTCGCTCGGCAGCTACCCGTAACTCATACATTGAAACGCTCTACGGCGTCTTCTCAGGACTAGGCGCTAACGACCACGCGCAACGCGTCGCGTTTGAAATCGATGGAGCTAAGGAGTATCTGGCGATAGCCCAAAGTATCGTAGAGATCTTCTCAGCTGGTAGCGTCTTTTCCGTTGAGCTGTGCGACAAACTCCGCAAGGAGGCCTCACTCGTGCCGAGCGATTTAAGATCGTATGTGCATGATGCCAATATCCTAATCAACGTCTTCTCAAAGGAGTTCACCTTTGAGCTAGCAGAGATTCCACGTGATGAGGCTCAGCAGTGGATCGATAATAAGATCCCAGCGGTCGCCGCAGGATACTGGCGTGCCTACGGATTCTCTCCGCAGGACTACATGGAGTGGGGCAGACTGGGAATTAGCGGCGCACCACTGGCCGCCAACTGGCGCCGCGCTAACTTTGCGCCAGAGGAGGCGATTAAATGGATTAGGGAGGGCATCGCTCCGGTCCTGGCTATACAGTGGCGCAATGCTAGTTTTGAAGCTCCGCGAGCGGCCTCGATGCTACGCAGAGGGATAACCGATCCCTCTAAAGCTCCAGATACAGAGCATGATGCGTCAAATGATGATGACAATAACGAGGGCGGCAACGAAGAGGGCCGTTAACTAAATTGGCGCTCGGATATTGGAAAGTTTAGAAGAGGACATCACAAGATCGAAACACAAAACCTTTGGGAAAAGGTAGTGTGTCGCGATTTGTGACATCCTACCTTCCTTGGTTTACAACTGATAGCTCATCGATTTGAGGATGAGTTCGTTAACCAGGAGCTTTTTACTCAGGCGTAAAATATTTGTACGCTTTTTGAGCCGGTTTCCTTTGTCCGGGGACAGAGAAACCGTTACTTCCTGCTGCTGACACCGAATGGTGAGCAGTCCGTTCTTATCTCGACAGAACCTGATTCCACTTCCACCCTGACTGTACTCGCGCCCGCCCCTGTACTTCGGCCTGTCGAGAAGATACAAGATCCTCTCGGCTAGCCGCTTGGCTTCGCGCTGTGTCGTACTGATGGTGTTGGTCTCAGAGATCAACGCCGCGACACGAACTCCAGTTTGAGACATACTGTCTCTCCTCTTGCTTGAGAAATGAAACTAGAATCACCCATCCAAAGGTAACTCCCGTGAAGCAGCTCTAACGAGCCAACCTCAAGGGAGTTACCTTGAAAACCATATTATTTCGATCTTTGTGAGCCCTCGTCGCAATCCGTATCTATCCAGACTCCGATAAGAGCTCAGCTTATGCACATATTAGAATGAAAAAGAGCAAGGGATGTGGCATACAGGCCAACTCCTGCCTTTTTGTGCAGGAAAAGACATGAAAGCCTCACCGTTATATTCCAAAATAAAGGAAGATGTTCAGTAAGTCCAACGAAAAGTTAGCGCCTGATTAGCATAATATTTTAAAACCGACTCATACCGACAGGTATGTTGGTGTCCTGGTCTGGGCTATGCCGCTCACCCCACTCGAACGGAGCCATCGACCTCTTTAGCCCACCCCAACATGCCCCCGGACAGGTTTAGCACCCGCTCAAAGCCGTGCTTGCCCTTAAGCTCCTGCGCCACCCACTGACTGCGTCCCCCACTTCGACAGTAGACGATAACCTCCCTGTCGCGTGGAATGCGCTCGAGGTTCTGAACTACGGTGTCCTTCGGGATAAATTCGCCCCCAATATGAGAGATCTCGCGCTCCTGCAGCTCGCGCACATCGAGCAGAAAGAGAGCGTCACCTGCATCGAGTCTGGCCTTGAGCTCTCTTGGAGTTATTTGCGGAATAGTTGGTAGTGATTGCATAGGATAAATCCTTCATATTAAAATGCTCTATAAACTGCATGTTTAATGCAGTAGTCGTAGACCGATTTAGGCATTAGCCCAGCACAGCGCGCCCCGCTTCGTATTAGCTCCCTAAGGGTTGTGCTCGACACTAGCACCTGAGCCTTGTATGGGGCAGAGAGCACCGTAGATCGCCACTCTGTTTGCCACTCTGCTTGCAGCTCCGGCGCAGAGGATTTAACGCTCGGCCGCCCTACTATAAGAAGGTGCGCCTCAAGCTTAAGCCGTTCGGCCTCTACCCATCCCGCAAGGTCCCTAAGCAGCTCGGCCCCAACTACCAGTAGCAGCTCCGCATCTGGCTGCTTATTCTTAAAGTAGTCTAAGAGCTCTATCGAGGCAAAACCAAGCGAGCCGCTGGCCTGAAGATCGGAGACCGTAATCGCTGAGTCCGAGCCAAAGGCCTCGGTAATGGCTAGACGGGAGAGCTCCATGCGGTGCTGCGCCGCTATTGTGTTGGGCTTATCGGGCCGGTCGCCGCTAGGAATAACGAGCACCTCATCCGCCGCGCCGCTATTTAAGATTAGCGCTATCGTTGCAAGGTGCCCGTTATGAATCGGATCAAAGGCCCCACCATAAAGAGCTAGCCGTCTTCGGCCACCAGCCGCACTACTCATCTGCTCCCCTTCTTACTACGCAACCCCTTAAGCTCCTGCGCAAAGCCACCAGATAATATCGGAAATCGGCACCAGCTCTTCGGATCTAGGTTCTCATCATCGAGGTGAAAGGATGGCGCATAGCGCTCGCGCTTCCATTGATTGGCGCTCCAGAGCTTAAAGAATCGCTCGGTCCATGCGCTAAGCTCCGCTAATGAGTAGCGCCCCGCGAAGTCCTCCCGTAGCAGCTCCAGAACTCCCTGTGGCAGAAGCTTATCCCGCACTGCGTAGCGCTCAATAATATCGAGCACCTCATAGGGCATAAGATCTCTCTCATCGGTTTGCTTATCGCGTGCCGGTCGAAGCTCCGCTGTAGGGGCCTGCACATTTACAAGTGCTAGTGCGGGAAAAGAGCTAAGCCCAGCTGGACCCTGGCGCTCAAGCCACTTAAGCCACTGCCGTAAAAAAGCCTTATCAATGCCCCCTAACGGGCTAAGCCCACCACTACTATCGCCGTCCATGGTTGTATATCCAACCGCGGCCTCGCTGCGGTTACTGGTAGTTAATAATAACGCCCGCCGCAGGTTTGCAATAAGCCAGACTGATGGCGATCGCACACGGGCCTGAATATTCTGCCTTGCGATATCGTGCTCCTGCCACGAGAGCTTCACTCCAGTTGCTTTGCTTATAAGCTTTTCATAACTATCTACTAGCTCCGCTATGGAGAGGTTAAAGAACTCTGCTCCAAGCTCCTTTGCAAGCGTGCTAGCAGCGGTAGCTGTTGTTTCTGAACTATTATCGCTGCCCTGATAGACACACGCTAGTAAGTGCTTTGTGAGCTCCCTCACGTTCTTAATGCGCTTAATGCCGGGAATATATGAAAGCTTCGCTTTAAGCCCAGCCAGTCCAAGCTCCTTAAGCGCGCCCTCTATCATCAGCCTAACGAGACAACTCGCAGCACTTGAATCAACTCCGCCGCTTAATGAAACAACGAAACCCTCGCTCCTACTCTTACGGAGGTAGTCAAGGAGCCCTAACGATACGGCACGGGTAAACTCCTCATGCTTTATAGTTTCAGATCCCTCCCACGCTATACTCTGGGCTTTAGAGCTTTTCGTGCTCCGTTTTAGCTTTAGCCCCGTAATCACAACTAGTCGGTTTCCGGCGTCGTGTTGTGGACGAAAGCTAGAGAGCCTGCGGCGAATCATGCGCGAGCGCTCCAGATCGATAACGCCACTTACTACCTGTAGCTGCTCGAATGAGAAGCGCTCTCCCAGAGCTACAATCTCTCCATGTGAGCAGATTATGGTGTCTCCATCATAGATAACCCGTCCGGCCTCGCACCCAAGCAGGTTCGCATAGAGGTACGCAACACCGAAGGCGCGCGAGCCTTCAAG
The DNA here is from genome assembly GCA_026390555.1 of Pseudomonadota bacterium. NCBI lineage: Bacteria > Pseudomonadati > Pseudomonadota > Pseudomonadota bacterium. Next base: position 9,414 of record JAPLFS010000044.1, on the reverse strand, counting down.
AACGAAGCGTTTTCTCACCTCATGTTTTCCGAATGAGAAGTGACTAGCGCTTGGATTAAGCACGATATCCACACCGTGACGGGCGAGATCGATTCCCGGTCGATCGGCGACCCACGCGTCCTCGCAGATCTCAAATCCGATCCTGACCCCATCAACCTCAAAAAATATATCCCCAACCGGCACGGCTTGTTTACCAAGCTGAATATGCGAGACAACGCCGCGCGGCCACGGCTTAAACCAACGTGGCTCGTAGTGAATCCCATCGCCGGCTAGGTGCTGCTTTGCAACGAAACCAGCTATCTCACCATTGGCCAACAGCGCGACTACGTTGTACACCGCACCGTTAAGCTCTAGGGGTAACCCAACGTTAACGACAATCCCCCTACTCTCCTTGGCCAGCTCTACGGTATAGCGGAGCGCCTGCTCTAAGATCCCGGAGGAATGAAAGGTATCTTCGCAGCCGTAGCCCGTAATGCACAGCTCCGGTAGACACACGATCTGCGCCCCTGCTCTACGCGCAGCCGCAATAGCCCCTCGAATATTACGAAGGTTATTCTCCCAATCGATCGGGGTCTGATTTAAAGCCGCTGTTGCGACTAGGAGTCGTTCCATAAACATAGTATCGGCTAGGCACAAAGAAATCTCATATAGGAACGAACTTACACCCTAGTATATGGGTATACAAACTAGGTAACTAGTCAGCATATTTCAGAAATATTCGCATACAGTAATGACACTCAATAGCCCCTAAGGGGCCGATTTGCTCCGCAAATCGGGGGTGAAAACATTAACTGGTCACAAAATCTGCCGTCCCCAATCAGGGGACGACCAATCGAATTACCTATGAAACTTCGCCGTAATCTGAGTAGCTTGAATCGCAACATTAAACTACGGTGACCAGTTACCAAACTAGCTCTATTATCTTCAACTGATTAGAATAACTGTTTAAACCACAACGGCGCAGATTTATAACGCCGTATCTACGACACCCATGGTTATATTGATGGCACAAATATACTTCCATTAGCCACCTCTCCTACAGTAGCCTTTAAGTTATGAGCACAAATACGATCTGCCCTAACTTAATCATCAACCGCATCAAGCTTGTAATTACGTCCCCAGTGCAGTGTTGGACCACCATCTCCTCTGAGAATAAAACGGCGAAAGAGCTCTTTATCTCCCTGGCCTTGCCAACCTTGGTGGTTGCTACCATTTGTAGCCAACTTGGGCTGCTGATCTTTGGTCAGCCAGGGCTCCTAGGACAATGGCGCCCATCCCTCTTTGGATCGCTTAGTCAGGGGGTGGTTCAGATTATAATCGGAGCAGCTATGCCATTTGCATTGGCATGGTTAATCGAAAAGCTAGCGCCCTTCTTTCAGGGCAAGGCTAACTACGACAGTGCCTATAGCTGGATTATTTACGCCTCACTTCCGCAGCTCGTCGGGACAATGCTCGCTATATTCCCACCGATCGGAGCTCCACTATCGATCCTCTTTTCAATCTACGCATTATACGTTCTCTACAAGGGCCTCCCAAGCATGCTTGAGATCCCTGTTACTCAACGTATCCCATTTTTTATCACATACATGGTCGTGGTGCTGCTCGTTTTTGTCGGTGTATCGATCCTTGCAGCACCGTTTATGATTCAGGCTACGTTGCCAACTTAGCCTCTGTAATCGCCTCATCCCATCCACCTCCTAGCGCCTTAAAGAGCGCTACTAATGCTGTAAGCAGCCCGGTCTCACTCTCTGCAAGTTGCAGTTGTGAGGTTAGTGCGCTGCGCTGCGCGTCAAGGACCGGTAGAAGATCAATCAGTCCGTTCTCGTATTGAGTTTGCGCTATCGCTACGGCCTTACTACTATGCTCGACTGCGTCCTTAAGGTAATCGCGCCGTTGTCTCGATGCCGAGAACTGCACCAGCGCTCGCTCCGTCTCCTCAAGAGCCAGCAGAACGGCCTGCTCATAGCGCGCAATCACCTGTTGTTGAACCGCTTCGGATTGGTCGATATTGGCAAACACTCTGCCGATATTAAGCGCAGGCCACGAGATACTTGGGCCAATCCCGTAGGTTTCGTTATTACCTGAAGAGAGCTCGCGCACGGTGTTGGCTTTAAACCCAACTGAACCCATAAACGTAACCTTGGGAAAGAGATCCCCCCGCGCTACCCCTATCCCTGCGGTTGCCGCACCAAGCTGCCTTTCAACCGCCCGAATATCGGGTCTACGTTGCAACAGTCCGGCAGGGTCTCCAAGGGTGACCGGGCCAACATATATCGGAAAGGCCTGCGCCCCATCAAGCACTAGCTCCTGTGGCTGCTTGCCGCACAGCACCGCCAGTCGGTATACGGCCGCCTTTGCACGCGCCTCAAGTGGCGGAATCGTAGCAAGGGTGCTGGAGTGTTGCGCCTGGGCGCGCAAAAGATCGAACTCCGTTGACTGCCCACCCTTAAAGAGCGCTGTAGCGACCCTTACCACCTGCTCCTGAGTTCTTGCATTCTCGTTGCTAACGGATATTTGCAGCTGCGTTCCACGTAGTTCGAAATAATTTCTAGCAACCTCGCTAACCAGAATCCTGATAGCATCGTGCAGCTCAGCGACGGAGGCCTCACTCTCTGCATCCTTTACCTCAACGCTGCGCCGTACACGCCCAAATATATCGAGCTCCCAGAACGCATCAAATCCGGCATCATAGTATTCATTATTAATATAATTACTACCGTTCTTAATCGCTCCTCCAGCAAAGGTTGAGGTCGCTGTGCGGTTACGGGTATAAACTGCGTCGGAGCCTACGGTTGGAAATAGATCCAGAAAGGTCTCCTGCCGAATTGCGCGCGCCTGATTAACCCTAGCGATTGCTGCGCGTAGATCTATATTGGAATGAACCGCTGTGCTCACGAGTTTATTAAGCTGCTGGTCGCTAAAGTTAGACCACCAGCGTTCAAGTACCTGCTCTGAGCTTATGCCCTGAACGGTTGAGCCCATAAACTGCTCGGGCACCGTTGTCTGTGGTGGGACGTAATCTGGGCCGACCGCACATCCTGTACAGCTCGCAATAATTACCAAGAGGTACGGAATCCTATTCTTTATCAAGGTGCCCCATAAAAGAATGCGTAACAGCCACGACCTTCCCTAGTATATAGGAAGCTAGTGACTCCTTTCGCTCTGTACCCACTTATATTACTTGCGCTTCAAGGAAGCTAGGGATTCGACTAGATCTACGAACTCTAGTCGGTGTCCCTTGGTGTCTTTGCCCATATTGTCCTAACTATTCAGCCCAGTATAAGCTTGCCACTGGTTAAACAGATTTGGTCCGGCGGTAACCACCTGGAAACACCATTTCTTGCCGTCTCCTAATCGGGGACGCTTATCTTATGGGTGAATAGTTACAGAGAACCGAGAATATTATGGCCCTAATAGGAATAGTTTCAGATACCCATGAGGATGTGCCGATGATCGTGCGGGCAGTTGCGCTCTTTAAAGAGCGTGCCCCAGAGCTCGTCATTCATTGTGGTGATATCATCTCTCCCCCTGTGCTTGAGCGTTTTGCCGGGCTAGCGCTGCGTGCTGTCTACGGAAATAACGACGGCGAGCGCTCCGGCTTAAAGAAAAAGTGTCAGGAGCTAGGATTTAACGAGATCGATGACACCCTGACCTTTACGCATGCCGGAAAGAGTTTTTTTGTTAATCATGGGACAAGCGCTAGAATTATCACTGAAGCAGCAGCATCTCAGCGTTACGACTATGTGCTACACGGACATACACACGAGGCGCGCAACGAGCTTATCGGAAAAACAAGGGTGATAAACCCAGGGGCGCTCTACTCAGCAGAACGCTTTACTGTCGCCTTTCTTAGAACAGAGAGCGGTACAGTTGAGTTCGTCGAGATTTCAGATTAGCAACTCCTGCTCATTACCTGATATCAGAGGCAGCTCTTACTTGGTGATCACTACCTGCATCGGCTGTAAGTCACCTCTAAACGGATCGTCCGTAAACACTCCGCCGATCAAGATAGCGAGCAGAACAAAGGGCAGGATAATGTAGGCCCAGATGATCCTATTCTCGTACTTGCCGTGCATAAAGAACGCGATCACAAGACTCGCCTTGATTGAGGCGATAACCATCGCTCCCACGATATTCCAAGGACCAAGATCTATTCGGGATATCACTACCGTTAAAAAAGTCAGTACGAGTAGTGCTATCAACACCCTGTTAAATACAGCTAGAGGAACTACGTGGCCAGGAGCCTCGTGCTGCGCGTGATCTGCTGAGTCTGAATGTGACATACGGTGCTCCGAAATTATCCAACTAGGTATAGAAGTGGGAAGAGGTAGATCCAGATTAGGTCGACTAAGTGCCAGTAAAGAGCGCCAAGCTCAACCGGCGTATAGTAGCGAGCAGAGAAGCGATTATGGCGCGCCTTGGACACAACCCACCACATAACAATCATTCCGATAATAACGTGCAGTGCGTGCAGTCCGGTCATGCAGTAGTAGATGCCAAGGAAGTTCTTATATGCGTAAAACTCATGGTTCCATGGAGCAACTGGGAACATGCCGTGATGCGCCTTGGAGGTGTATTCAATGGTCTTGATGACAAGGAACAAGAAACCACAAAAGATGCTGAATCCAAAGTTGCGCGCAACTGCCCTGTTGTCTCCCTGCTGAGCCTTCGTTACCGCAACCGCCGCGGTCCAACTCGATATAAGTAGCACGGCTGTATTCAAGCAGCCCAACTTCCAGTTTAAGTGCTCACTGGCATCAGCAAACTCCGCTAAGTGGTAGTAGCGCATGACAGCGAAGCTACAAAACATCACTGAAAAGAGTAGGATCTCAGTTGCAAGGAAGAGCCACATACCGAGCTTTGCAGCTCCGTAAGCCGTGGCGCTATCCATATGATGGATATGAGGTGGATCCCCTGGAGCAACGTGGTGCTCAGCTACTGCTGCATTCGAACTCATAACGTCCCTATCTGATATCTACTTCAAATTAAAGCTAAGTGTGCCGGTGAACTCCGTAGTTATACGGATCCTCAGTGATTATCGGCGTCTCCTCAAAGTTCTCATGGATCGGAGGTGAGGCTGTCTGCCACTCCAAACTGAGCGAGTTATAAGGATTACGTGGGGCCTTTACCTTTCCATACCTTGCAGTCCAGAGCAGACTTCCTATCACCATCAGATAGCCCAGTCCGTTCGTGTAAGCTCCGATAGTAGAGATGAAATGCAGGGTCTCGTACTGCGGTGGGTAGTCGTAATACCGACGGGGCATTCCATTCATACCTAAGATGAACTGTGGAATAAAGGTCAGGTTAAAGCCGATAAATAGAAACGCAAAGGCGCTCTTGGCTACGGTTTCGTTGTACATCTTACCGGTCATCTTTGGGAACCACATATGCAGCGCTGCAATAAGCCCGATTACAGCTCCGCCCTGAATGGTGTAATGAAAGTGCGCCACTACGAAATATGTATCGTGGTAGTACACATCAACTCCTAGCATGGCGAGATATATACCGGTCGTTCCAGCCACCATAAAGAGAAACACGAACGACATGGCATAAAGCATCGGGGTCCTAAACGATATAGACCCCTTGTACATCGTGCTGACCCAGTTAAATACCTTGATGGCTGTTGGTACCGCCACAAGGAAGGTGATGATTGAGAATAGCTTCGCCGAAAAATCAGAGATACCAGCTAGAAAGAGATGGTGCGCCCATACGACGAAACCAACGGCTGCTATCATCATCGTAGAGAGCACAACCATCCTATATCCAAATAGGGGCTTACGGGAGAAAACAGGGATAATCTCCCCCACAACTCCGAACGCTGGAAGCACCATGATGTATACTACGGGGTGCGAGTAGAACCAGAAAAGATGCTCCATCAGAACCGGATCACCGCCCTTGGTTGGATCAAATATTCCAGCACCAAAGACGCGCTCCGCGATGATAAGCAGAAGCGTCATCCCAACTACCGGTGTTGCAACGGTCTGAATGACCGCAGTTGCGTAAGATGCCCAGATAAATACAGGAAGCCTCATCCAGGTCATGCCCGGGGCGCGCAACTGATGAATAGTAACTAGGAAGTTAAGTCCAGTAACGATCGAGGAGAACCCCAGCACAAAGGCAGCAAAGACCATCGTACTTACAGAGCTGTCGGTAGTAGTGCTGTAAGGGGCGTAGAATGTCCAGCCCGTATCAACGGGGTGTAGCATCGCATAGGCTCCGATCAGCGCTCCGACAACATATAGATAGAAACTAAACAGATTCAGGCGCGGAAACGCTACGTCCTTGGCCCCAATCATAAGAGGGATAAGGAAGTTTCCGAGGGTCGCGGGAATACCGGGCACCACGAAAAGAAAGATCATAAATACCCCGTGCATCGTAAAGAGCACGTTATAGGTGTGCGGATCTTTAATGATAGTCGGACCAGCTGTTGCAAGCTCCGTACGCATTAAGAGCGCGGCAGTCCCGCCCGCTAAAAAGAAGATCGAGATCGCAAATAAATAGAGGAAGCAGATGCGTTTATGATCTGTGGAGCTAAGCCATGACCATATACCGGTCTTCCAATTAAGGTAATTTACCTCTTCGTGCCCTGTAGTTGCTGAAGCGTGCGCCGCCATAACTTCTTATCCCTTACGCTTAGTTCAAAGTTTTTAAATATTCGATGATGTCGTTGATATTGTCTTCGCTGAGTTTGCCCTCATACATAGCTGGCATCACCGGGCCGTAGCCCGCAACAATCTTAGCCTGCGGCTTTAAGATCGACTCCTTGATATATGCGGCATCAACGACAACCTCACTACCATCAGCCATCTTCTCTTTGCGTCCCCAGATCCCCTTGAACGATGGTCCGACGAGCTTCGAGCCATCGATACTGTGACAGGTTGCGCAGAGGTTGCTAGAGTCGTTAACTATCGCCTTGCCACGCTCAGCGGGAGTTAGGCCAGCGAGCGCTGCTCCGTTCTTTTTTGGAGCAATAGCTGGTGCCACATCAACCTTACTCGTTCCATCGATGGTTTTAATAAAGGCGATGATGCCTGAGATCTCGTCATCTGAGATCTGCCCCTGGTAGCTCGGCATGCCCATGGCTGGATACCCTGCAACGCTCTTGGCCTGTGGAAGAAGGATAGACTCCTTAATATAATTCTCATCAACCTTGTAGCTGCTGCCATCTGCAAGCTTGCCCTCTTTTCCGAAAAGCTTTAGCCAGCTCGGGCCAACTCGCGGGGAACCATCTAAACTGTGACAGGCAATACAGTTCTTAGAAACATAGAGCTCCTTACCAAGGTCGGATGGCTTAAGTGAGGCAAGCTTGCGCGCCTCGCTGTCATCATTGAGCCAACGCTCGAACTCAGCTTTCGGGAGAACCTTCAAGCGTGACTGCATCTTGGAGTGACTATCTCCACAATACTCGGTACAGAAAACCTGAAAGTCTCCGGTCTTGATCGGGCGGAACCACTCGTAGGTATAGCGCCCAGGAATAACGTCCGCCTTGGTGCGCATCACTGGAACGAAGAATGAGTGCAGAACATCCTTTGAGGTCATGATTAGCTTGACCGGCTCGCCTACCGGCACAACCAGCTCGCCCGTTGTGCGCTTGCCGTTCTTGTATTCGAAGTTCCAGATCCATTTCTGGGCAACCACGTTCACCTCCATCGCACCTGCTGGTGGTGTACGGAGATCAACAAAGGTGTCAAAGCCAAGCCACGCCACCCAGATACACACAAGCGTAGGGAATACGGTCCAGATCACCTCTAGGGTGTTATTACCCTCAATGGCCGGGGTCTCATGATCCTTGCCGTCTCTTTGGCGATAGATGATGGCGAAATAGATCATCACGCCGCAGATCGCAGCCGTGCATAACACCGAGATGATGGTAACTACGTCGTGGGCATAATCGATCTTATGCGCGAAATCTGACCCCTGTTCGCCTAGCAATCCCAACATAACTTTACTAACCCAAATACCCTAAAAACTTTCGTCTATCTATCTAGATAACCTATACAGCCTGCGTCCGTTTTCTACCGTAAAAGTAGAATAGCACTCCGAGCCCTAGAAGTGTCAACGCACCGCCGACCCTTAGTAATGTAACCACCGCCCAGGTGTATCTTCCTTGCAGCGAATCAAATCTGAAGCAAAATAGTAGTAGGTGATCTATCGCAGTTCCTACCCCACCTTGCGAGGCTTCAATCAGCGAGAGGCGTACATCCCATGCAGGAAAAATTATCCCGGTGAAATATTGCGAGATCTCCCCACCCGGCGTCAATATCATAAGAGCGGCAGAATGTGCAAAATCCTGCCCCTCTTTTAAATATTTAAACCCAAGCTCCCCCATTAGGGCGGAAACGTTCTGCTCGCTCCCTACCAAGTACTTCACGCCACTCGTATTACTGACCGCCTCGCCAACGAGGCGTGAGTTAAACTTATCCATTACCTTTACGGCGTCCTGCGGTTTCTCCGATGGATCAAACGCTATTACCAATAGCGTGTAATCTAGCGAGAGCTTGAGTGTGAGCTCATTAAGCAGATTGTAGACCCCATCAAGCAGGAGACCACACAGTCGCGGACATTTATAATAGACAGGAGCTATTATAATCGGCTTGCCCGGGAGCGCAAACTCCTTGAGGCTCTTGGTAACACCGGAGCTATCGGTAAATTCTCTAGTTAGATCAACCCTGACACCAAGTTGGGTAAATATTCCGACATCCTTCTCAAGGACCTCGCCGGGCTTTTCAAGTGCGTAAACTTGATGCAGGGGCGCTAGTAAGCAGATAGCAGTTAGACAGACGCTCGTAACCAGTTGATATCTAATACTAAAATTCCACATAGCAGGTTTGGGTAAGCTCCGTTACTAGAAGCATGTGCTAAAATGGTGCTCTTTGCAAATAACGCATGTTTCCTACGAGATATACTTACTTGACCAAACAAACTTAAGTTTGACATGCATAACATGGGCTAGTAGTCTAGCAACAGTAGTTGAGCAAAAAATACTAGTATTACTACCAAACACTGACTCTTACTTACGAGGAACATCTCGATGGATATCTGGAAGAAATTTGAAGAGAACAACATTACCCATAGCGCCGCACACCACCTCCAGGCGATCCTTGAGCTACGGGAGCTGCGTGGATATGCGCGCGTGACAGATGTTGCTCGGGACCTCAACATCACAACCGGCAGCGCCTCCATTAACCTGAAGGCGCTAAAGGCCAAGAACCTTGTGGTCGAGGATGAGAACAGGTTTCTGGTGCTCTCTGAAGAGGGCGAGGTGATCGCGCGTGCTATTCACATGAGAAAAAACATCCTTAACAACTTCCTCGTGAACATATTAAAGGTCAGCCCACAGCAGGCCGAGATCGACGCCTGCAAGACCGAGCACCTGATTAGTGCGGAGACCGCAAAGAAGTTGCAGGAGTTTAC
>JAPLFS010000043.1 GCA_026390555.1 Pseudomonadota bacterium | reverse complement strand
GCGGTGTTGCTGGGAGCAACCCAGTATTCGCCAACACAGCTTCTGACAGATTCACAGGCGCAGCTCGTTGTTTTTGAGTTGCGGCTACCCCGCGTCTTATTTGCGTTGCTTGTGGGAGGGGGGTTATCGGTGATTGGGGCGGCCTATCAGGCGCTTTTTAGAAATCAACTCGCTAGTCCATTCTCTTTGGGGGTTTCTTCTGGTGCAGCCCTTGGGGCCTCCTTGTCACTACTCTGCGGTGGGGGAGCGCTTTTTGATGTTGAGGCATGCGCTATCTTCGGCGCAGCTATCAGCATATTTCTGATAATGCTGCTTAGTAAGACAGTGGTTGGAGCAGCGCGAGATTCGCTCTTACTTATAGGGGTTGTTTTTAGTTTCTTTTGCTCCAGTCTTCTGACCCTGATTCAATATCTAAGCGACTATTCGCAGCTCTTTCGAGTTACCCGTTGGATGATGGGGGGAGTCCCGGTGCTATCGTGGTCAGCTCTCGGTATCGGGGCGATCTTAATCGGGGTCGTTGTGATCTGGAAGCACCACCGAGAGCTCGACTTGATGCTCTTTGGTGACGATATAGCTGCAATAAAGGGGGTTGATGGGCCGCGGCTCTCTAGAAATGCGTTTATCCTAACATCGGTCGTTGTTGGTTGGATCGTAGCACAGTGCGGGGTGATCGGATTTGTGGGGATCGTTGTGCCGGCAGCGGTGCGTCTTCTTGTAGGGTTGCACCACAGGCGAGTTATCCCGGTTGCTTTTGTAAGTGGAGCGCTGCTCGTTGTATTGTGTGACCTACTTGGTCGAGTCGTTACCCCGCCATTTGAGGTCCCAGCTGGGGTCTTTACGGCGGTGTTAGGCGGACCGGTCTTTGTTCTGCTGCTTATCAGGGGTAATCGGCGGGTTCTGTAGGGGATTACCAGCGCCCAAGCTCGCAATAGTTGAGTTTTTTTCGAAACAGGCGCAGCCTGCTAGGGTCTCACATGAAAAACAACGATTCTCAGGCAACACAGGCTTTCTTTGAACTCACTCCTGAGCGAGTGCTCGACTCAGTTGAAATCTTAGGCGGGCGGTGTACCGGCCGTGTGATGGCGCTTAACAGCATGGAGAATCGGGTTTATGAGGTTGAGCTAGATGTAGATCTGCCGCCTGAGGCGGCGCGTTGGGACGCCTTTCGTGTTGCTAAGTTTTACAGACCAGGAAGGTGGACTGAGGCTCAGATCCTTGAGGAGCACTCCTTTTTGCAGGAGAATAAAGCAGTAGAGATCCCCGTGGTAGTGCCGCTCCTTTTTCCGGATGGTAGAACGCTTGCGCAGGTGCCTGGAACCGCCATGTACTATGCGGTTTTTCCAAAAGTTAGTGGCAGGATCCTCGATGAGATGTCCGAGTCAGAGCTTAGGCAGATAGGGAGACTGCTGGCGCGTATGCATGCAGTAGGATCTCGCACAAAGTTTGCGCACCGCATGAAGCTGACCGTTGAGAGCTATGGCTACTCGAATCTGGAGTTTCTGCGAACGGAACGGCTGATCCCAGCCTCAGTTGAGGGGCATTACATAGCTGTAGCTGAGCGAATCTTTAAAGCAAGTGAGCCCTGGTTTAAGGAGACCGCCACACAGCGACTGCACGGAGATTGCCATATCGGGAATATTTTGTGGGCTTCTCAGGCATGTAGCATCGTTGATTTTGATGACTCCCTTGAAGGTCCCTGTGTCCAAGACATATGGTTGCTTACCCCTGGACGGGACCCACAGACGGAGCGTAATCGAGAGCTTCTACTAGAGGGGTATGAGATGATGCGCGACTTTGACCGCGGCTCTATGCGTTTGATAGAGCCTCTGCGGGCGCTAAGGATGGTCCATTTTACCACCTGGATAGCCAAACGGTTCGAAGATCCTGCATTTAAACGGATCTTTGTTGATTACGGCAGTGAGCGCTACTGGCGAGAGCAGTTAATTGCCTTGCAGGAGGTTGGAGAGTGCTTGGGGGTAGGATAATGACCCCTCGGAATAGCGCTTAATTTTATGGTAACTATTCACCCGGTCAGATCCGCGCGCGTTAGCCCCTATCAAGGGGCGAGTTTGCGGAGCAAACTGGGGAGAAAAAAGTAACTATTCACCCTAAAATGAGCGTCCCCGATCAGGGGACGACAAGCAAGGGGGGGCCTTTAGGGTCGATCGCAAGATTAAATCCTTTTAACCACCGACAAGTTTATACTGGGGTGAATAGTTACATTTTATCCAGTGAAACAAAGGCGGAGTTCCGCTATAGTAACGCAATATTATGGTCCTTGGAATTTTTCTTATAGCATTGCTGATCGCACTCAACGCCTTTTTTGTCGCCGCTGAATTTGCGATCATAAAGGTACGCTACACATCGGTCGAGAGGGAGGCGGAGGCTGGAAGCTCCATCGCACAAACCTCACAGAAAATTCTAGATCGGCTCGATGCCTATCTTTCAGCAGCGCAGATCGGAATCACATTAGCTAGTCTCGCCCTAGGGTGGATTGGAGAGCCGATCGTTGCTGATATAATTGTAGCAACGATGCATGCTATCGGCCTTCCGATTAGCGACCTACTTGCGCATCAGATAGCGTTACCAATTGGATTCGTTGCTATTACGATCCTGCATCTTATTTTTGGCGAGGCTGTGCCTAAATACGCTGCGATCTACTATCCGCAGGAGTTGACCTATTTCTGCGCAATACCCCTCAAGTTTTTTGCAGCCATGACTGCCCCGCTTGTCTGGATCATTAATAGTGGCACCTGGCTGGTATTGGCGCCCTTTGGCATCAAAGTAGAGAGTGATCATGATACTCATACTGAGCTTGAATTGCGGATGTTGCTTGCGGCCAGCGCACAAAGCGGCGAGTTGGGATCGATCCAGAAAACAGAGCACGAGATGATAGAAAAGGTTTTTAGCTTTGATGAGAGGCTAGTACGACAGATTATGGTTCCTCGTACACAGATGGCGTGTGTTGCGTTAGAGGAGAATTCGGAACAGGTCTTAGACACCGTCGCTAAGGAGGGATACTCCCGTATGCCGGTCTTCTCTGGTTCACGCGATACTATAGTTGGGGTTGTACACTCAAAGGAGCTACTGCGAAAATTCATGGAGAAGCAGAGCTTCAAACTGGCTGATATTATGAGGCCGGCCTACTTTGTTCCAGAAACAAAGAAGATCCGAGTTCTTCTAAGAGAATTGCAGAGCAAGCGAAATCATATGGCGATAGTAGTCGATGAATTTGGGGTTACCTCTGGCCTAGTTACCCTTGAAGATATAGTGGAGGAGATAGTTGGAGAGATTCAGGACGAGTACGATGATGAAAGTCCTGCGGTTGAGGTGCGTAAGGAGGGAGATTTTATCGTTAACGCACACGCTTCGATCCTGGATGTAAACAGCTTTCTTCCGAAGCCGCTACCTGAGTCGCCTGAGTATTCCACCGTAGCAGGGCTCCTTAATGTGCTCTTTAGTGGTATCCCTGAGGTTGGACAGAGCTGTAGTGAGTGTGGCTATGAGTTCCGTATTATTAAAAGATCGCGGGGTAGCGTCGGTTCTGTGCTGCTTATCCCGTTATAAGATCCTAGCGTTGCATAGGATATTCGATAATAGGAACGAATCAGAGTTAGAACCTGCCTTATAACATCAAAGGTTGAGTCCAATGTAACGCTAGGCTAGACTCATCTTATGAATGTAATTATGGGGCCAGCTATTGTGACAGCGCGTATCCGGTTGGATCAATTTGAGAGATTTCACGCGCAGCGTAGGGTGCTGGTACTGCCACGAGCAACATGCTCTGAGGTAGCTCTTACCTTTTTGGTGGCTCTTATAGTCGCGCCGTTCTTTTTTGCGACCTTCTTTATTATCCCGATGATGGGGCAGATCTCGGTAGGTCTCGCAGGGCTTTTAACAGCTATCTACCTATACTTTCGTAAATCGTTCGTTATTGCGCTGACAGTTATGACAGCAGCTGTCATACTTTCGAGCCTTGCATTCGCAACGATTCAATCTATCAAATATAATCTAGAGGTCCCGCTCTTTATTCTTGTAGCGTTAGGTATTCCGGTAACGGCTATGTACTGCATCTTTATCGCTGGGCGCATCTGGATCGTTAAGGGAGGGGTGGAGTAGTTGTCTATGAACGAGATAGCAAGATACGCAGTGAGAGTTTTTGCTTTGCTGGTGTTGGCACTGCCAATAGGCGGGTTAGCTCTTGCTTCGGCGGAGGGCTCCTATACCTTCAATGTAAGTGGGGTTCTTAGGGCTTTGCCGGGTAATGGAAGAGCGCAAAATGAGATCATAGTTAAACACGAAAGGATCTCCGACTACCGAGATTCAACTGGACAGATCGTTGGCATGATGGCGATGACGATGCCTTTTTATCTGGCGCCTACAACATCAATTGAAGGCCTTAAGGTAGGTGATAAAGTGCAGCTCGTTGTGGAGCAAACGTTTGAACCAAAGGAATCGGAGTTTGTTGTTGCGATCAAGAAAGTTGACTAGATCTGGGCCTCATTAACGGCGCTCTTCCGTCGGAGGATCTATAGCCGGATGATTTCGGAAGGTGATAATGAAGCGAGCATATATTAAAGAGCATGGGCTATGCCGTTTGGTAAAAGCTGCCCTTAGCGCCGTGCTTTTAAGTGGATGCTTTCTCGGGCAGCCCTTTAAGACAACAACCCAGAGAGAGGGCAGCTACCTAGTGCATGTGGTTGCAACTCCGAGCGAGAGCGCGCAGCAGATCTCTCAGTGGTATATTGGAGGACAGGATGGGGGGTATATTGGAGGACAGGATGGGGTGGAGCTTCTAAAGGGGGCTAATCCGACCCTAGATCTTAGCGCAATGAAGCCAGGAGACCTAGTATTAGTGCCACTGGCAGCGGTTAAGAGGACCCTTCCTCTTGGGAGTGTGGAGCCCTCCGCTAAGGGCAAGAGCAAAGATAAAAAGCCGCAGCAGAAAGCCACACAGGGGCAAACCAAAGCAACACCACCCTTAATAGTAGATCCGCTAGAGCAGCTACTTGCAAATCAGCAGGCCGCAAAGGTAGAGACCCCGGTTGCTAGTGAGGGTACGGAAAAGGAGCACGTTCTTGAGACCTTCGATCTCCAGGATGAGGCCAGACAGGAAGAAGGAGACGGGGAAGGAGAAGGAGAGCTGTAGGATCGCGCTATCCGCCGCAGCCAGCACCATCAGTTTCAGTAGCTTTGTCCTTATCGCAGCCACATGAGCTAGCAGCCTTCTGGCACCCTTTTTTATCAGCGCCAAAGATTGAGCAGGCAGAGAGAGATAAGCAACATAGGAGAATGAAGGAAACTCGGAGTATCATAGATATAATGACCCTTCTACAAATTCAGACAGATGTTCTTTAGATGCAGTCCAAATAGGACCAACTCAACAGAGTATCTGCCAAAGAGGCGGCTTCAACAAGGACATTCCTGCTCCGGTAGTGCCCATCGCAGACCAGTAGGGCATATTGCATAACTTCTGTAGTACAGAGGGGGATTCTGCACTTTTATAAATTATCCTTGCAACGTATGCTCTGCTCGTTTCGTACTTAAGCCCTTACATGAGGATATCCCCTATGGTCTCTACGCATGCTTACGCCGCTCTCAACGCAACCTCTCCGATTGCACCGTTTGAACTAACTCGCCGCGAGGTTGGCGCGCACGATGTACTCATTGAGATTCACTACTGCGGGGTCTGTCACTCCGATATTCATCAGGCGCGTGGAGAGTGGGGAAATTCGGTCTTTCCGATGGTTCCTGGGCACGAGATCGTTGGCCGGGTAGCTCAGGTGGGGTCCGAGGTATCCTCTTACACCTTAAATGATCTTGTTGGTGTTGGCTGTTTCGTTGACTCGTGTCGTGAGTGTAGCAGTTGTAGCAGGGGCTTGGAGCAGTATTGCCAGGGGCACCTCTCCCTTACCTACAATGGAACTGAGCAGGATAAGGTAACGCCAACTCACGGCGGATATTCCTCGCATATAGTTGTTGATGAGAGGTATGTTTTACGGATATCTCCGAAACTCGACCTCAAAGCCGTGGCACCGCTCCTGTGTGCTGGCATTACAACCTACTCGCCCCTTAAGCACTGGAAGGTAGGAAAGGGGAGCAGCGTGGCGATTGTAGGCTTGGGGGGGCTTGGACATATGGGGGTTAAGTTCGCCGCGGCGCTTGGTGCTGAGGTTACGGTGATTAGCACCTCCGCAGAAAAAGAGGCGGATGCACGGCGTCTAGGGGCGCACCACTTCCTACTGCTTTCAGATGCAGAGGCGCTGCAGCAAGCCGCTGAACGGTTTGATTGTATCCTTGATACCGTATCGGGGGCGCATGACCTCAATCAGTTACTGGGGCTTATTCGTCTCGATGGAACTTTAATCCTTGTAGGAGTTCCGCCGGAGGCACCACAGGTTCATCCGTTCTCGCTCATCCCGCGACGTCGAACCATAGCGGGATCTATGGTCGGAGGTATTAAAGAGACCCAGGAGATGCTTGATTTTTGTGCCGCTAACAATATCGTCTCTGATGTAGAGATGATTAATCCCGCGCAGATTAATGTAGCGTATGAGAGAATGTTGCGTGGAGATGTACGGTATCGCTTTGTAATCGATCTGATGGCGGGCTAAGCGCCGACTAATTTTTCTAAACAATACTATTAACCCCTAAAATAAGCGTCCCCGATCAGGGAACGTCAAGAAAGGCGAGTCTTTAGGACGGATCGCAAGATCGAATCATTTTAACCAGCAACAAGTTTATACTGGGGTGAATAGTTCCCCAAACACACTCAAACCGACAGGTTCAGGCTGCTCTGATTCCTTCTAAGGGTTACTTAAGAACCAGATCTCTTCTATAATTACTGGCTGACTAATTTTAAGCAGCCCTATGCAAGATCGCACATCTCTACATATTCCTGGAATCGATTTTATAAAGAGCCCGATCCTAGCTTCACACGGAGTGTTGGAGGATGTTATGAAATGCATTCCGTTGGACTCTCAGCCTGTGCGGATTACTCATGTCAGTTTAGGTGGTAAAGGTCCGGACCAGGCCAAGTTTTTTCTCACCATAGAAACAAAGCTGAACGAACTTAAGGTAGTTGAGTGCCCAATCCGCTCTGAGGTGTACCAAGTTGTCCGGAGTGTTTTTGAAAAGGCACAACTCCAAACCATAAAAGCCGAGCCGGCTAGCGTAGTCATTCCATCCAGTGGTCACGAACTTGCGATGCTACATTGTGCTTGTTTGCTGGCCGAACATCTCTGCGCGCTTCCTGCTGCTTATAAAGCAAGGGAGGCAGCGGCGTATGCGCTAGGTGATGCGGCAGGTATTGCTCTTATGGTGGGTGATGCGGAGCTGACAGTGGCTCTTGCATGTAAGCTAAGAGAGGTTCTTCGTATCGCTCCACATACTACAATTAAACCGCAGCAGTGTGTCCGACTACTAAACAGCATCGCGCCGATTATTAGAGCTGCAGTTGCATCAGGACAGATAGATGTTTTGGATCAAGTGCTGCATGACCTAATTCCCATTACATGCACCTTGCCAGATCGGGTAAACGCAAGGGTCGACATGAGTCGCTTCTTAGATGCGATAACAGAGCTTTTTAAGAAAGGGAGCTGTGATCAGATAACCAAGTTGCTGGAAGCCTTCAACAACACAAAACTTCAGATAGATCTGCTCTATATGGTTACGCAGGCCTGTACAGCAAGCGGCTCTGCGCAAGCAGTAAATATGTGCGCCGTGGTGGTACGTTCGATCTTTGGGAGTTATCTAGACACTTCAGAAAACAATAGCGAGGATGCTCTGCGCGTACGAGCATTTAATGCTGCGATGGTAGGAAATGCAGGGCTGGTTGATAAGTTGATTGAACAGATCTCCCCTGATACCAGGTCAGATCACGTAGCGCCATGGGCCGTTGGATTTTCAATCGGTATGCAGATTAGAGCCAAACATCTAAAGCAGCCAGAAGACGCTATTAAAAGGATTGAGGTATTATTCAATACAGGCGAATTAGATGATGAATTTTACTACTGCGTTGCCACAATAGCTAAGGGCATGTTGGCGGCGAATCAGGGCGCATATAGCGAAATAACGGATCAGATCTTTTGCCTGCTTAGCGAGCAGTATCCAGAGCTCGATCTATATGTTGTATTTGTTAGCAAGAGATTCGAACATCAATTAATATCCGCTCAGAGGGTTGGCAATCAGGGTACAATAAATAAGACAAACGAGGCTTTTGTTGAAACTGTCCGATCCCTTGCTGGGCAGGAAGAGGAGCTGATTGGAGAGATGTGCGAGGATCTCTGTTCTGATATCATCGTAAGGGACGAGGCGCTTCGTAATATCATCGCAGATACTATATCCTCCATGTTGAGCTCAATTGATCATCCTCGTCAGTACCAACTTAGTCGAATCTTTCTGCCGGATCTGCTCTATCGAGCCGGGTATAAAAAGCAGGCTATGGAAATTGCGCGGCCTCCTGTATCCAGAGTTGGAGCGTACTTTATGTGGCAGATGAGGGCCGAGGGTGAGCAAGCTGAAGCTACAACGCAGGTTCTGAGTGAAGGCCTGCAGAACATTATGCAAGAGATCGAGCAGTGGCCTAATGCAGCGCAAAATAGTGTTGCCGATAAGCGAGAATATCCCTCAATACAGCCACATGATTGGGGACAGATAGTTGAAGAGGCGGCGGCTTTAAATATTACTACGCTGGCTCATAGTGCCATGGTACGAGCGTTACAGGTAACGCCAAGTTGGACCGTACAAGAAGAGGCGGGGCTGAATGAGGCTCTGCTGAATGGGCTTATCCGACGGGGGTATAGAGCGGAGTCGTAGTACTTAGGTTAATGTTTTCACCCCCACCGCATTGCTGCGCCAGCAGCTTGCGCTGCTGGACGGGCTCCGCAAATCGGCCCCTTAGGGGCTTTCGAATCTAGACCCTGTTTTTTGCGCAGTAAAGAAATTGGTCGGGCTGAGAGGATTTGAACCTCCGACCTCTCCCACCCCAAGGGAACGCGCTACCGGTCTGCGCCACAGCCCGCCAGACATGCACGTTATAGTAACTAGGGGAAACGATCAAATCCTGAGGCAGGGGAGGCGATTGATTATTAGGGGCTGGTACTTTGACACTCTGCGGTCTTTGAATTATTCTCTTTAGCGTATATGGGCCTATAGCTCAGTTGGTAGAGCGCTACGCTGGCAGTGTAGAGGTCAGCGGTTCGACCCCGCTTAGGTCCATTCGATTCGGCCTTAAAGGCCTCGACAGGCTGCCAGCCTATCACCGCTTGCGCGCCTCCCAAAGCTTTGCATACTTAAGCAGCACCGAGAACGCTTCAATTGAGGCGACTATTAGCCCCGCCAGCCCCTCACGGAAGCCACGTTTTGAGATGTAGAACTTAAAGAAGCGCGCACAGGTGCGGCCTATAATAACGATCGCTGATGCGGTAGCACCACGCTTTATAAGCGATGGAGTGGCGTTTGATGAGAGGGTGTTCATCCGCCGCACATAATCGGTTAGGTCGGTAAATGAGTAGTGATGCAGCTCACCAGTGCAACGCTTGGTTTCGCCGGTTACATGGGCCTTCTCATGCGGGTCCTCGCCCCCCCAGGTCGTAGCAGAGCGACGACATAACCTCAGGCGATACTCCGGATACCAACCACCCTTGCGCCACCACCTATCGAGAAAGAATATGACCCGATTTAGTAGGAAGCCGTGCGTTGAGACCTTTCCGGCTTTATCCTCCTCTAGGATCTTGACGATCTCCTCTTGCAGTTCCTCCGAAACCTCCTCATCGGCATCGATATTTAGCACCCACTCACTACTGCATTGAGCGAGCGCAAACCTCTTTTGAATCACGTACCCCTGCCAATCGTGGTGTATGATCTTTGAGGTAAATTCGGCGCAGATCTGCAGGGTGCGGTCTGTAGAGCCGGAATCAACGATGACGATCTCATCACACCAGCGCACGCTCTCAAGGCACCGTCGGATCTGGCGCTCTTCGTTACAACACACGATAAAGGCAGCGATTGAGGATCGGGATTTTTTAGTCATAACGCTATTGATCAGGATAACTGATTAAAAGGCAAGGTACCTCAAGGAATTAGCGCCTCCTGGCCTGCCACACCTCCCTGAAGGGTCTTGATTTTAGCTACTCAGCATGAAAGTAATTGAGTACTATCGACAGGTTGTAATAAGTCGGTGTATTTAAGGACGTAACTGGTCACCGTAGTTTAATGTCGCGATTCAAGCTACTTAGATTACGGCGAAGTTTCATAGGTAATTCGATTGGTCGTCCCCTGATCGGGGACGGCAGATTTTGTGACCAGTTAATGTTTTACCCCCGATTTGCGGAGCAAATCGGCCCCTTAGGGGCTATTGAGTGTCATTCCCGTATGCGAATATTTCTGGAATATGCTGACTAGTTACTTAAGGACTTAATTCCATAGGACCATGGACGCGATATGAACATTCTGGGAATCTCAGCATTATATCATGATAGCGCGGCATGCCTGGTAGCAGATGGCAAAATAGTAGCCGCTGCCCAAGAGGAGCGCTTTACACGCAAAAAACACGATCCAGATT
Organism: Pseudomonadota bacterium; assembly: GCA_026390555.1. Classification (NCBI taxonomy): domain Bacteria; kingdom Pseudomonadati; phylum Pseudomonadota; species Pseudomonadota bacterium. Next base: position 23,281 of record JAPLFS010000043.1, on the reverse strand, counting down.
TTCCAAAAAACGCCGCTGCATATTGTCTAAAATCGCAGGGACTTACCATTAAGGATGTAGACTTCGTTGCATTCTATGACAAGCCGTTACTAAAGTTTGAACGCCTACTAGAGACCTACCTGGCAACAGCTCCGCAGGGGTTTACCTCTTACGCGCGCGCCATGCCGCTCTGGCTCAAACACAAGCTCTGGATACCGGATACGATCAAGAGCGAGCTCGGATATAATGGAGAGGTGCTCTTTACAGAGCATCACCAGAGTCACGCCGGTTCTGCCTTCTATCCCTCACCGTACCAGGAGGCCGCCATCCTTACTATCGATGGAGTAGGGGAGTGGACCACAAACAGCCTCGGAGTTGGTAGGGGCAATAAATTCTCAATCCTACGTGAGATTAAGTTCCCGCACTCGATGGGGCTGCTTTACTCAGCGTTCACCTATTTCACAGGTTTTAAGGTTAATTCAGGTGAGTATAAAGTGATGGGCTTGGCTCCCTACGGGGAGCCCAAGTACGCGCAGAAGATCTACGATAACCTCGTTGATCTTAAGGATGATGGCTCGTATCACCTAAACCTCAAATACTTCAACTATATGGCGGGCCTCTCCATGACCAACGAGGGCTTTGACACCCTCTTTGATGGCCCACGCCGTAAGCCTGAGAGTCCACTGACACAACGAGAGATGGATCTCGCCGCCTCGATTCAGGTGGTGGTTGAGGAGTGTATGCTAAGACAGGCACGCTTTCTCCACAGGGAGACCGGGCTAGAGAACCTCGTTATGGCGGGTGGTGTTGCGCTTAATTGCGTAGGAAACGGCAAGCTCCTGCGCGAGGGACCGTTTAAGAATATCTGGATACAACCAGCGGCAGGGGATGCTGGTGGAGCTCTCGGGGCTGCGCTATGTACCTGGTACGGATATCTCGATAATCCCCGTATAACGAGCGAGGGCGTTGATGCTCAGAAGCAGACGCTACTAGGACCTGAGTTCTCCGACGAGGAGACTATTGAGCAGCTTGCGCAGTTCGGAGCTGTATATAAGCGCGTATCGGATGATGATCTATATAGAAATACGGCGGATATTTTGGCACAGGGCAAGATCGCTGGCTGGTTCCAGGGACGGATGGAGTTTGGCCCCCGTGCGCTTGGTGCGCGTAGTATCATTGGAGACCCACGTTCGACCTCGATGCAGGCAACCATGAACTTGAAGATTAAGTTCCGTGAGTCGTTTCGACCCTTTGCTCCGGCTGTAATGCGAGAGCATGTATCTGATTATTTCGAGATGGATTGCGACTCTCCGTATATGTTGCTGGTAGCTCCAGTAAAAGAGAGCCGTCGGTTGGCAGTTTCTGAGGAGGAGGGTAAACTCTTCGGGATCGCTAGGTTAAATGTACCCAAGTCAGATATTCCAGCGGTTACGCACGTAGACTATTCGGCTCGAATTCAGACGGTGTCTGCGGCACAACATCCAGGCTTTTATAAGTTGTTATCTGCATTTAAACAGAGAACCGGGTGTGCGGCTTTGGTGAATACTAGCTTTAATGTGCGTGGCGAACCGATCGTTTGTACCCCGGCCGACGCGTACGCGTGTTTTATGCGCACCGATATGGATGCGCTTATTGTCGGTAATATTGTGATGTTAAAAGAGGAGCAGCCGAAATGGCAGGAGCGCGAAGATTGGCTAACGAAGTTCGAGTTAGATTAGAGGATTCGTAACCATTGAGCTCAATACAGCTCCGCTAACGTTAGCCCCTATTCAGGGGCGGATTTGCGGAGCAAATCGGGGTAAATAAAATTAACCATTCAGATAAATATGCCGTCTCCGATTAGGAGACGACAAGAAAGAAAAGTGTGGTAAGATAATGCTTTCTGCAACAAAGACACGTGTAAGACATAAAAACATGCTGAATGGTTACGAGGATTCTGCGCAAGCAGAGCTGCAACAGGTGCTGATGAAGGCCACCTCTCCACTTGATGATGAGTGGATGGGGAAGCCAGTGCGTCAACACGTCAAGGAATTTGGCGCAATCTTTGCGACCATCTTTCTTATCGTTTGTGCCTCAAAGATTTATCACGTAGCAGCCGCTGCGACCTGCGCTACATGGGCTGCGGCAGCCTTGATTACAGCGCTGGCAGGTTATCGCGCCCCGATTGTCCTGTTACCGCTCTGGCGTGGCTGGATGAAGCTTGCGCACTATCTCTCAATCGTAATGACCTTTCTTCTTCTCGGTATAGCGTGGTCGATCGGCTTCGTTCCTATGGCGTATCTGCTCAAGATTCTTAGGATTAAATCGATCGATCTATCGTATCGATGCGGTGCGCAGACTTACTGGGAGCAGCGCGACCCTAAGTACGACGACTTTAAGCGTTTAAAGCAGCAATTTTAGCCGATTTTAAAAAAAGCGTGTCAAACACCTTAGACCTAGGCATTCGATTTATAGTTGAACCCTCTGGGCCGGTCCTTTCAGAGGCAGAGTCGTTAATCTTGAGCGAATTGCGACCCGCTGGAATAATGCTTCGCCGTAGAAATTTTCGGCAGGATCTCTCTTACAGTAAGTGGCTGAAAATTTATGCAACCTTACTAACAGATCTCCGTGCGGCTATCGGCCGTCAGAATATTATCGTCTGTATCGACCATGAAGGTGGGCAGGTACACCGATTCCCTGCGCCTGTTACACGTTTTCCATATCCCGCCTGTTATGCCGGTGTTCCAGAGGCCGTTAGCGCTGTAGCACGTGCCATGGCGCAGGAGCTGCGCTCGCTTGGAGTTAATCTCTCCTTCTCACCGGTCGCCGATATCCACTCTAACCCTAAAAATCCGGTAATCAATCAACGCGCCTTCGGTACTACAGCGTTACAAGTGAGCGCTGCTGCAAAACTCTTTGCAGCAGCGCTACGAGCCGGTGGAATAACTCCGTGTGCAAAACATTTTCCTGGACACGGCGATACCGCTACCGACTCGCATATAGCGCTACCAGTTGTTGATAGATCATTGGCTGAATTGCGTCAGCGCGAGCTGCAGCCGTTCGCGGAACTTATTCAGGATGGGATTGAGATGGTAATGAGCGCGCACATCATGGTGCCGCAGATCGATCCACATTATCCGGCCACACTCTCGCATACAGTGATGCATGGGATCTTGCGGGATACGCTCGGATTTAAGGGAATTACAATCGCGGATGCACTCGGTATGGAGGGAGTTCGGGCCCAGAAGATCGCTATATCTGAGTTGGGAGTAGTGGCGCATGAGGCTGGAATAGATCTACTGCTAATGGTGGGTGATACGGTCTCGCTAGAGGATGCTCTTACGGTCAAGCGCGCATTATCTGACTATGTGGAGCGAGGGGTCGAGGCCCACAGATCAATGCTTTCGGTAGAGTCGCGACTTACTACCTTTCTAAAAGCCCTTCCTCAGCACAGCGCTATAAAACTATCAAAACAAAGTTTAGTAAGTCATGCAAAGCTTGCAGCAGAGCTAAATCAGCACTCTCAATGGGAGATGTTTGAGTTCAATCCACTAGGATTCACCTAAGTCCCTAGATCTGTGTCCTTCGGAAGGGCTGTCCCGCGGTGTCAAAAACTAGACAGTAGTACCCTATATAGAGCGGTTCCACCGGCATTCTTTTACCTCAAGGGGAGCGCTATAAGAGCCGAATTATCTTGTAGGGGCAAGAAGCCCCTATCGTTTCCAAGGCAGGAGACGAAAAGCGCCAAGAGGGCTATGAAAACAGTTCTTATTATTGATGATAATCACGACTATCGTGAGACCTTCCGAGAGATCCTCGAGGACAACGAGGTGGAGGTCTTCGAATCCGATTGCCCAGACTCGGCATACGAGCTGCTGAGTACGATAGATCCCCCTGATCTAATCATATGCGATCTGCATATGCCGTTTACACACAAAGAGGATGCAGGTGAGTACCCGATCTCCAGAGACGTAGGGATCAAAACAGCACAGGAGCTTGCTTGGGTATACCCCAACACCTCAGTTATTGCGTTGACCGCATCAGATCCAAGCGAGATGAAGCAGGTAAAGAGCGACCTTGCACCGATCCCAGCATACCCAAAACCTTTGCACTATAAAGAGCTGGTTGAGCTGATACACTGCTTGCTACTCTGCAAGGATTTTGGCGGCCTGCAGTAAAGCTACCGAATATATCGATTAACGATATTCTCCAGCATCTCCTGTCGACCTGAGACGTTCGCAGCAACTTCTCCCTTCTGAAGCATATAGCGCTCAAGGGTCTCAAAGTTAGCGGTGCCCTCCTCTATGTCGATGCCAACTCCGGCATCCCAAGAGCTATAGCGCTTCTGAAGCATCTCTTTAAGGATGCCGTCTTTTCGAATCGCAGCAGCTATCTTTAACCCCTGCGCAAAGGCATCCATCGCACCAATATGGGCATAGAATAGATCTATCGGCTCAAAGCTCTCGCGGCGAACCTTAGCATCGAAGTTTAACCCTCCTCGCCCAAGTCCTCCATTCTCAAGAATGACCAACATCGCCTGTGCGGTGGTATAGATATTAGTTGGGAACTGATCAGTGTCCCAACCGATTAACTCGTCCCCACGATTCGCATCGACTGAGCCAAGCATGCCGTAGCTGCTGGCGTAAGTAAGCTCATGGTACATCGAGTGTCCGGCCAGGGTGGCGTGATTAGTTTCGATATTGAACTTAAATTCCTTATCTAAACCGTAGGTCTTAAGGAACGCCATACAGGCAGCGCAGTCGCTGTCGTATTGATGAGTTGTCGGCTCTCTTGGCTTAGGTTCGATCAGGAACTGAGCATCCAGGCCGATCTTCTTTTTATGCTCAACCGCCATATGTAGAAACTTTGCTAAGTGATCAAATTCCCTACGTAGGTTGGTGTTGTAAAGGGTGTGATACCCCTCTCGGCCGCCCCAGAACACGTAGTTAGTTCCACCAAGCTCCTTAGTTACCTCCAGGGCTTTCTTAACCTGCGCTGCAGCGTAGGCAAATACATCGGCGTTACAACTAGTAGAGGCCCCATGCACGAAGCGCTTATTTGTGAATAGATTAGCGGTGCCCCAGAGGAGTTTAATACCGGTTCTAGCTTGGGCCTCCTTAAGCTTCTTTACTACGGCATCGAGATTTTTATTGGTCTCTGAGAGATCCTTGCCCTCAGGCGCTACATCTCGATCATGAAAACAGTAATAAGGAACACCAAGCTTAGACATGAACTCAAATGCGACATCAACGCGCTTAAGCGCCATCTCTAATGAATCAGAGCCATCCTCCCAAGGGCGAACTGCGCAACCTGGGCCGAACGGATCGCCGCCTGTTCCGCGCATGGTGTGCCACCAAGCAACTGCAAAACGGAGATGATCCTTCATCGTCTTGCCCTCTACGACCTCGCTTGGATTGTAGTGTCTGAAAGCAAGGGGGTTTTTTGAGTCTGGACCTTCGAATTGTACTACTGGGACCTCAAAATGCTCAGTCATGGTGCCTCCTATAACGTTAATCTAAGTAAAATTAAAATTTAAGATTCTGTTTCGCGAGTTAAAACTGATCGCCAACGTGAGAAGACCTCTTTGTACTCGGAGTGCGCAGAGGGCACAATGGTTCCCTTTGTCTTCATACCTCTATAGGCGTCCTCTACGGATTTAAAAACAGCGGCGCCAAGACCGGCTCCCCGTGCGGCGCCCTCAGCTCCATCGGTATCAATCAGATCTATCGGAGCATCCACCATCGAAGCGAGCGCCTGAGAGAAGATCTGGCTTCTAAACATATTACCATATCCCGCGCGTAGCGAATTAACCGTGATTCCCATGTCACGCATAATCTCAACACCGTAAGATAGCGAGGCAGCGATCCCCTCCATAGCTGAACGATAGACATCACCCGCAGTATGAATATTAAGTTCAATACCGTGCAGGGAGGCACCGAGGCTCTTGTTGTTTAGGGTACGTTCTGCGCCATTTCCAAACGGCAAGAATGAGAGACCACGCGCTCCGATCGGTGAAGCAGAGGCTTCACGATCAAGATTGATATAATCTTTAGTAAAGTTAACCTTAATCCAACGTGAAAGCGCGCCTGCACCGTTAACACAAAGCAAAACACCGAGACGTGGATTTTGAGCGGTATGATTGACGTGTAGAAAGGTATTAATCCTTGATTGTGGATCGATGCACGGCTTATCTGCGATACCGTAGACAACTCCGGAGGTTCCGGCATTAGCGCCAACCTCACCCGGATTAAGAACCTTTAAGGCGAAGGCGTTATTTGGTTGATCGCCGGCGCGATAGGTAACAGGTACATTTAAAGGTAGGCCCAACTCACGCGCCACCTCATTACGCACGCTCCCCTGCATACCGAAAGATGGCGAACTTTTTGGAACGAACTCCTTTGGAATGCCGTAGTAATCTAACAGCTCGGTAGCCAGCCGAGATTGACGAAAATTCCACATTATCCCCTCAGAGAGACCTGAGAGCGAGGTCATTGCCTCTCCGGTTAGGCGCAGCGCCACATAATCTCCGGGCAACATCATGTATCGTATCTTTTCAAAGATCTTTGGCTCGTTCTGTTTAACCCAGGCTAGTTTAGAGGCGGTGAAATTCCCCGGAGAATTAAGAAGATTCTGTAGGCACCAATCCTTGCCAAGTTTCTCCCAAGCCTCTTCACCGAGAGCTACGGCACGACTATCACACCAGATTATGGATGGTCTAAGGGGCTGCAGCGCGGCATCAAGTAGCACCAAGCCATGCATCTGATATCCGATTCCGATCCCTTTAAGCCCAGCTAGGGAGGTCTCTTGCCCGATCTCACGGATTACATGAGTGACATGCTCCCACCAGAGGTCCGGATGCTGCTCAGCCCAGCCCGGATTAGCGGCAGTGATGGGGAGCTCCGTTCCTGGGGATGTTGCGCGCGCGATAACTTCGCCCGTTTCAGCATTAAGCAGAGCACCCTTGACCGAGGAGCTGCCGATATCTAGGCCTAACAGGGTAGCGTTCAGGGTAGCGTTCATAGTGCCTCAGTTAATTTTGCAATTGCTTGCAATTTAATTGGATAGAGGCCGTTTCGGCCTCGGTCCTCCCAGAAGGATCAGTTGCTAAACTACTTTTTGTCGATAATGAGCGGCTTATCTGCCCTCGATCAAGAGCTGGATAAAACCATATTAAGAACCAAAACCCTAGTAAAACTTAATGGGTGCTGTATGGCTACAACGTATCTTATCTAAGTAGCCGTAGTTTCGGGTTATTTTATGCCAAGTATCGGGGCCATAATTACCCGACGATTAGAGTAATAAGCTATAAAAAGAGAGATGCTTATGAATGATGGATATCTCTGAGACCTTTACCTATCAGACCTGTAGAGGGGATTGAGCGTACCTTAATCGGCTGTTATGTTCGCGGGTATAGCGCGTGTAAACACACCTGGGATCAGAGAATAGCAGGAGCTGAGGAGTTATGGAGGTCTTCCGGCGGGGTATATAAGATAGTGCGAATCGTAACGTGATGCGTAACTATTCACTACAGTATAAACTTGTGGGTGGTTAAAAGGATTCGATCTTGAGATCGTGCTTAGTTTATGCGGAATGGTTACATGCGCTCTTTTTTTAGTATCGCAGCTCTCGTTATCGTCTTAGCATATCGTTATATCCTATTTACTCAGGGGGGAGAGTTTGCTGACGACCCTGGTGTTGGATGGCACCTTAAGACCGGTCAACAGATCTTAGAGACGTTAAAGGTGCCCTACCTTGATCCTTTTCTTGCTCCGACCATCGCCCCCGCACTAGGACTAGAGCCCGGACAGCAGCGCCTCTGGGTTTGCGATCAGTGGCTAGCGGATCTTATCCTCTTTGTATCGAAGAGAGTAGGTGGGTACCCACTCGTCTATGCTTTATGTGCGGCAATCTACCTCATTTCCTTCTTCGGAGTGGTCGGAGGTATGACAAGGGAGAGCAGCCGCTCGGCGCTGTGTGCACTCGCTGTTACTGTCCTTGCGTTTAAGCTATCAGAGATTCACTTTATTCTGCGGCCGGTACTGTTTAGCATCCTTTTTTTTACGCTCACGTATCGTCGTATCCGAGCTGTTGCAACTCTCGGAGCGGGAGAGCTCCGAGAGTTCGGTTACACCGCTGTGTATCTCTGTGTAATATTTATCCTCTGGGCAAACATGCATCCGGCGTTTGTTGAGGGGTTACTGCTTCTTGCACTCGCCGTGCCCGTGCTCGCTTTTGACAAGAGATCCTCGCGTAGAAGGGTGACAGAGATGTGTGCGCTCCTTGCAGTGTGTGCGGTTGCAACACTTTGCAATCCACGGGGCATCGAGCTTCACAGGAGTATCTTTGCACTAGCTGGCGATCGGTATCTGCTAGGGCTTAATCAGGAGTGGAAGCCGCTGCTGGAGCTGGGAGATTTCGTGGGTTTTTTCGGCGTGTTGTTTACCATCCTTTGTGTCCTTCCCGTTCTACTTGCCGTCTGGATGAGAAGCAGAATGGCTACTGGATGGGTGCTAGATCTTGTCGCTACTATCGTTTTTGGTGTGCAGGCGTTCTTGATGGTGCGGTGTGTTCCCTTTGTAGCTATAGCGGCAGCCCCACTTGCGGCGAGGGTCTACTCAGAGCTTCTGGGTTTTCAATTACCAGGGGTGTTTAATTTAAGTCAGCGCTGTTTTACAGCTGTTGATAAGCGCGAGGGCAAGACTCTAAGCTGGGGTAGTATCGCCCTTGTCTGCGCAGTTGTCGGAATCGCCGCAGCATGGGTTGCGCCTGGTATGGTAGTGCAAGAGGCCCTTGGCCCGTCTACTAAAAAGTACGACCAAGCCATCGTTAGTGCAATTAGGAACGACGCTCCACGGGGTGTAGTGTACGCGACCCCTAACTTGGGTGGATTCCTGACAGCATCGCTCTACCCTGACTTTCGAGCTGTAATCGATGATCGGAACACCCTTATTGGTGCTGAGTTGTACCGTAGATATTTCCGCAGTATGGAGTCACTTCAAGAGCTGCAGAGCATCATTACGGCATTTGGTGTCACACACCTTATATTAGAAAAGGACCGAGCTGTTATGCGCGAGGCTAGAGAGAGCGGGGTGTGTACAATTTTGCTGGAGAGCGAGCAATGGAGCGTGTGTAGGATTAATTAAGTGGCTCATCGCATAGTCGACTGGGTAACAGCAAAATCTAGCGCTTAATTGCCTTGCAGACCATAGCTGGCAAGGGAGCTGCGTAGGAGCTGCATAAACTGCTCCCGTGGAACTAGGCGTGCCCCCAGACCTTCAGAGAAAGGGGTAAGGATCTGACAGTCGCACCAGGTTGCACCGTTCTGTTTTAAGTAGTTAACTAACTCGCACATGGCGACCATTGAGGCTCCCGAGCTGCGATAGAAGGCCGACTCCGCCGCAAAGAATTGACCGATCTGAACGCCGTACACACCCCCAACTAGCTCGCCATTCAGGTAAGTTTCAAAGCTGTGACAGTATCCGGCGTTAAAGAGCTCACAGTACGCTTCGATTATCTGTTCGGTAATCCATGTGCCGTCCTGAGTACCCCGATTTTTCAACTCAGCACAACGCTCGACAACGCTCCGAAAGTTAGTATCGATACGGACGTTAAACGGCACACTTTTACGAGTGCGTTGAAAACGGCGCGAGAGGTGAAATTCATCCAAGAAGAGCACAGCACGTTCCGGTGGAGCGAACCAGGCTAACAGTTCCTCTGCAATGGGCCAGGGGAAGATGCCGTTAAGGTAGGCATGCAGTAGCGAAGAGACACTAAGATCTCCCCCCAAAGCCAAAAGGCCATCGGGGTCTGCTTGCTCTACTGGGGGAAATAAGGGTACTGCCATGGAATCTAGGTATTTATAAGGGGATAACTATCTGAGATCTCGTTTAGCGCTGTTTGAGTGGGCCATAGTGCCGTATCATATAGTTAGGCAGCTCTGCACCAAAGGGGTTATTATTAATTACGCAGCTACCTAATCTTTGGTTGTAATGATACGGCTATGGTGGCTATAGAAAAGTTATACTGGTGTGAATAGTTGGTATAAAATTGTATGGGAAGATCTAAAGTTGGTCATTCATCCGATACAGAGGTAGCGGAGAGGACCCGTACAAAGGCGCCGAGACACTATAAGGTACTTCTGCTCAATGATGACTTTACCACGATGGAGTTTGTTGCGCATATCGTCGAGACCGTTTTTATGAAAAGCCCCGCTGAAGCTATCCAGATTATGTTACAGGTTCATAAGGGTGGCAGGGGTGTTGCCGGCATATTTTCAAAACAGATCGCTGAAGCTAAGATTGAACGCGTTCACAATGAAGCACGGCAAGAGGGATTTCCCCTCAAGTGTATCATGGAGGAGGAGTAATGTTCAGCACGGAGTTAGGACTGACCCTTGAAGCGGCATTTCGAGAAGCAGCATCTCGTCGCCACGCTTTTTTCTGCCTTGAGCACCTGCTCTATGCTCTAACTTTCGATGAGCAGATCATGGAGATTCTCAGAAGTGCAGGCGCAGACCTACAGCTGCTGCGCAAAGATCTTGAGTCATTCTTTGATAAACATGTTGAGGTAATTCCGGTCAAATCGCAGCGCGGAGTTGTGGCGGAGCCTGCGCAAACACCAGCCGTACAGCGGGTGCTTCAGCGCGCAATCATGCATGTTCGCTCAGCTCAGAAGGATATAATCACTCCGGCTGAGGTGTTTGTTGCGATCTTTACGGAAGAGGACTCGCATGCGGTCTTTTACCTTGCCAAGCAGAGCATTACCCGCCTTGATATCGTTAATTTTATTGCACATGGTGCCTTGAGTGGCTCGCAGGAGCGAGAGGATCTTCTTGCTAGTTCTGATGATGAGGAGGACGACTTCGGTACGGCGCGCCCCGCCAGAAGCATACTTGAGCAGTTCACGGAGGATCTCACTGCCCTGGCAAGAGCGCACAAGCTAGACCCCGTAATTGGCAGAGAGAATGAGATCGAGCGTGCCCTTAAGGTGTTGTGTCGAAGGCAAAAGAATAACCCGCTCTTTCTTGGGGAGCCCGGGGTTGGTAAGACCGCCATGGCGCACGCTATCGCCTCCCGTATCGTAGCCGGGGAGATCCCTGAACAGCTTCAGGGAGCGGAGGTGTTCCTCTTGAACATGGGGACGTTAGTGGCTGGAACCAAGTTTAGAGGTGAATTTGAAGAGCGGGTGCGCCGAGTTATCCTTGAGGTTAAGCACCGTCCAAATGCGATCCTATTTATCGATGAATTGCACACGGTTGTGGGAGCAGGGGCCACCGGGACGGGCTCTCTTGATGCAGCCAACCTTTTAAAGCCTGCACTTGCTTCCGGAGAGATCCGATGTATGGGAAGTACAACGCATGCGGATTACAAAAAAACGATCGAAAAGGATCGCGCATTAAGTCGCCGTTTCTCGACGATAGATTTGGCAGAGCCGAGTGTTGCAGAGACGATCCTCGTACTTGAAGGGCTCAAGGAGAGATTTGAAACTTTTCACAAGGTCACCTTCTCCGCAAATGCGCTAAAAGCCGCAGCCGAGCTTTCGGCTAAGCACATTAACGAACGATTCCTACCTGATAAAGCTATCGATGTAATCGATGAGGCGGGGGCCGCAAATGCACTGCTTCCAAAGAAAAAGCGTCGAAAGATAATCACTGAGGAGCATATTGAGAGCGTCGTATCGGCGATAGCTCGTGTGCCGGTAAAGAGCGTTAGCAACACCGATGAGCGGGTCCTTAAGAACCTTAGCACGCAGTTAAAGATGCGAGTTTTTGGTCAGGACCAAGCAGTAGCTAGCGTTGCGCAGGCCATTAAACGTAGTAGGGCTAGTTTGCAGTCAGAGGCTAAGCCAATTGGGAGCTTTCTTTTTGCGGGCCCTACCGGTGTAGGAAAAACGGAGCTTGCGCGTGCACTTGCAGAGGAGCTTGGAGTTCACTTCCATCGTTTTGATATGAGCGAGTTTAACGACAAGCACCATGTAGCGCGCTTTACCGGAGCTCCTCCGGGATATGTTGGATATGAGGAGGGCGGGCTGCTAATCGATCTGGTTCGCAAGAACCCGTACGGCGTTATACTATTTGACGAGATTGAGAAAGCGCATCCCGATGTATTCAATATATTTCTGCAAATTATGGACGATGCAGTCCTAACCGATTCTCAGGGGCGCAAGGGTGATTTTAGAAATATCATCGTAATCTTTACGACTAATGCCGGCTCTGAAAAGGCGGGGGCGCTTGGTTTTGGAAGCTCGCAGCCGAATAACGTTAGAGACACCGCGATTAAATCCTTGTTTAAACCGGAGTTCCGCAATCGTCTCGATGAGACCGTCTTTTTTAATCCATTACCGCTACAGGTGATCGTTCAGATCGTAGCGAAATGTATACGTGAGCTAGAGACACAGCTTACGCATAGAAAGATCACCTTTGAAGTAAGCACAGCAGCGCAGGAATGGTTGGCGCAAAAAGGATTCGATGCCATCTTCGGAGCACGTCCCATGGCGCGCTTGATTCAACGTGAGCTCAAGGATCCCTTAGCCGATGAGATTCTATTCGGTAAGTTAAAGCAGGGGGGGAAGGTTAGAGTTGAACTTAAGGGTGATAAATTAAGTTTTGATATTCATAACTAGTCAGCCTATTCCAGAAATATTCGCATACGGTAATGACACTCAATAGCCCCTAAGGGGCCGATTTGCTCCGCAAATCGGGGGTGAAACATTAACTGGTCACAAAATCTGCCGTCCCCGATCAGGGGACGACCAATCGAATTACTAATGAAACTTCGCCGTAATCTCAATAGCTTGAATCACGACATTAAACTATGGTGACCAGTTACCGATATTCTAAGTCAAGTTAAGGCTGCTCAATCTGAAACTCAAAGCGCATAGAGTTAAGATTAAAGCCCAGGAGTTTAAGAGCAATGAGATCTCCAACCATTAATTGCTGTTTTATTGGCTGTATTATAATACCCCACTTTGAAAACCCCTGTACATGACAGTAGCTTAAATCTTCTCCGGTTCGTGCAACTTCACCAAGAAAAAGGTCTCCAACTAGCGCTAGTTTCTCAGAGAGCATCTCTAGGAATCTAAGTTTATAGTTACGCTCATCCCTGGCCCAGCGTTTATCGTTAAGTATCGTTGCTCGGCGTCCCATTTCATCTTGAGAGAGATTATCCATGCGCCGCATGCTGGCATCAAGTTGCAGCTGATTTGCCAGTCCTGCGGCATCGCGTGGTTTAATCTCAAGATAGGCGTCTAGGCGTAGCCCCCAGTGCCCATCGTTCTTAACTGAGTAAGTGGAGCGCAAAAGCAGGGTGTCGAGGATTGAATTCGAAAGGGAGCGAGCGGAGTGCGAGCTGTGCTCCTCTAGGCTCCTGAGGATACCAGCCACTGAGAGGGGCGAATCAAAGTCTGCTCCGTTAGCCGGGATCTTGAGCTGATGAAGGGCTGTACACCAGCTCTCTATATCGCTGGTCGATGGTTTTTTGTGTACGCGGTAGACGGCGGAGGTTTTGATATGACGCTCAAAGTAATGGGCGAGACGGCGCTTCGCCTCGATCATGGTCTCTGCCACGATGCGACTGGCGGTACCGGCACCTTCAACGCGAATCATGGGAGAACGCGAGGTGCGAGAGTGCTCTAGGATACGGGTTATCTCTGCTAGTGCTGAGATTGTGCGGGCGATATCGGGCTGAGATCGCATATCAAAGGGTTCGTTTGGGTCGAGGTTAGAGTGGTTTTTAACCCAGGCTCTGCGAATCTTACATGAGACAGTTTGCGCATCTTTATCAGGAGAGATGCGGCTCTCTACAACCCAGGCCGGCCGAAGTTCTCCGAGTTTAAAGGTTCCGGCTCCCCCGAAAAGTTGGGATCCTACTGGAGAGATGGCACGGTTACGTCCATACAGTGTGCTACCAACCCGTAGAGCGTAGCGATCCGCCACACTATGGGGTCGAATGTGATCTGTGATATCGATGAACGCTACACGCAGAATAAAGGAGCCATCGGATTTTTTCTCGCCGTGTATTAAGTCCTCTCGATCGATCGTATCAGGTCGATCAATGGCGATAAATGGAACATCGCGCAGGTTTTCACGAAGTGGTGGATCAAGTCGCGTACTCACGGGAGCTTCAGGTTGAGTTCCAAATAGCTTAGAGAGGATCTCCTCAAGTACCGGACGCGCACTTTCGGTAAGGAGTTCAGTACGGCGAAAGCGGCTGCGCAGATGATTCTGTAGATTTTGATCAACCTCCACTCGATTGATTAGCACAGTTGTCATTGGGTGCAGCTCCTCTAGAGCGCGGCGCCATGTAGCCAGCGCTGGCTCAAGCTGTGGTGGCACGTATAGCTTAAGAACAACCAGTTCAAATTTGCGGGCCATTATGGGGAGTTGGTAGCGATATGCACGATGAAGCTCAAGTCCGGCTGGAATCGTCTGCTTGATCTCGTCAATAATAGTGTATGAGGGCTTCTTGGGTATCCTACGTTGGATCCCTATAGAGAGCTCCTTGGTTGCAGGTTCTTGGGCTGGTACTTGGTCTGAAGGTGCAGAACGGGAATGCGCCGAGCGATGGGTAGGCGCAACGCCTGCAACGCTTGCAGAGGTAGAGGGCGGCTGGGGTTCTATCGATACAGTGCGTTTATCCCGGTCTAGCATACTAAGTTACCTCTATTATACTCCGTATTGATGGGTTATGCACAGAGGAAAGCAGTGCTGGATTATATCGTTAATAGGTTGTGAGTTAGGAGGCCTGGACCATTGCGTTAGAAAGTCGCATCCTAGCATCTAGCAGATTAAAGGTAGGATTCAGGAATGACCAAAATACGTAATGCAGAGGACCTACTTGACCAAGCGCTTGAAACATTTGCTGCCTCAAATAGGTTTGGATTTCTCCGCACGCTTCAGATCGGAAAATTGATAGGAGTTGAAAGGGGCACGCTTGGAGCTGTTGCTGAGATTAGCTGTGAAAAGCTGATAGAGCTTAGAGCGCAGGGGATTAAGCAGCTACATAAACTAACATCACGGCAGATGGAAGATCTGGCACAGCTCATTCTAGCCCTTGGGAATGGGGGCGCTAGTGAAGCAAACGGAGCCGTGGATACAACACAATCTAATGCAGAGTCGTACGATCTAGGGGTAGAACAGAGCTACAGCACCGTTCAGTTGGAGATTAATCTAAAGCAGAAGGTTAAGGAGCTGCAGGCACATCCTAAATTTCAAGTGATTCGTACCGCAACCGTTGGGCAGTACTGGGACCCGGACTGGCCCAGCGCGCCCTTTGAAGAGGCGCTGACTATCGCGCAGCTGGTCGAGATGGATGTTGCGCTACTTTTTAAAAAACGCACAACTAGCGGCTCCCGTATCTCCTACCTTACTAGGGCGATTGAGAGAGCCCTTAAAACAAAGGGAGCTATCAGCATAAAGGTAGGCGCACTTCGCACCCCAATTGTAGTACCCTCATTGCGTGCAGCTCGCACCGAGAGCGCGGTTGGTATGGGGGTCGGCAAACAGCACCCCTGGCTGGTTGAAAGTTCAGAGGTGTGGGGAATAGGCCGCACCCCTGCTGCCTTAGCGATGATAGAGTCCTTTATCGTGGCAACAACTCAGCAGGAAGCTAGTGGGGCTTCATTACAGGAGTTGATGAGCTCTCTACCGCAATATATCACTAGGTCGGAGTTCCTGCGAGTTGTGGAGGACGCCCCCCTCACCCCCCGTGTATTAACTCAGCTCGGTAGGTGGCTCCGCAGCAATAGAACGTCACCCCGTATCGCTCTTATAAGTGATGCGCTGCAGGCGCCTGGCTGCGCGCTAGCGTCTCTGGCGCGGCTCGTCAGTGACGAGGGTAATTACTCGGCGTTTTCGGGCCTTGCGGCGATTGTACTTGCGCGAGCTCTTAAGGCTACGCAGGTCTGCTATGGAGCGCAGGTTTGCCCGGGGGTATGGAGCCTTAATACTGCACTGATTGCGCTCGTTATTAATGAAGCGAAGCGCCATAAGTCACGCAACGTAGCGCGTATAGTTAAGGAGCTCTGCCCAGCCATGGACCCGTTCTTGCACTCATGGCTCTGTGAAGTTGTGAGGGGCACAACCCCTCGTAAGGGTCTTCGTAAGGGAAAGTAGTGCCGGCTTTAGGCGGCAATAAATACCCCTAGACCCTTTTTCTGCTTCAATCGCGGGGGGGACTATGGCCGGCATGAGTTTTTCTGGTTTAGCATCGGGCATCGATTCGGCAGCGTTGATAGAAGCTGCCAGCGAAGCATCACGTACTACGCGGGTTAAACCCAATGAAAAACGTATTACGGAGCTGCAGGAAACAAATGCAGCAACCGAAGAGCTTAGCAATAAAATGGATCTACTGCGTGCTACCCTTAAGGGATTTACGACCCTTAGCGGTGGAGGAGTAAGCAAGACAGGTGTCAGTAGTAAGGAGTCCGTAGTAACCGCCGAGGCCTCTAATGCAGCAATTAACGGAGGCTATTCCGTAACTGTTAACTCTCTAGCAAAAAACCACACCTTCAGTTTCGATGCAACCTTTGCAAGCCTAAGTGGGGCTGTCCAGAACACCCTTAGCGGAGCAGAGTCAGCCGCCGATAGAACCATCAGTTTTACTGTAGGGATTGGAGCAGAGCAGGAAAGCATCGGTATTGAAATTACTGATGCTACCTATAGCGCATCAGATTTTGTTACGGCTTTTAATAATGCCAGTTCGAAAGCGCAGGCATCGCTTGTAAATATAGGAACGACAGCAAGCCCGGCCTACAAGATCGTACTTACCTCTGTCTACGAAGGCACAGAGAAGGGAACTATCACTCAAACTGCGATAGGAGCCGCGCTTACTAATTTAGTGGCACATAGTGAGGATGCCGCTGATGATGCTGAGATAGTTATCACCGGTATAGGAACGATAACACGAACTACTAACAGCATCACCGACGTTATTCCTGGAGTCACTCTAAACATTTCATCGCTCGGCAGCGCTATCGTGCGAATAGCAGAAGACGTTGACACTACTGTCTCTAGGGTGCAGGATTTTATCGACTCGTACAATGAATTAGTTCAGTTCGTAAATGAGAACAACCAGGTTACAAGAGATGATTCGAAAAAAGAGGTGACTAATACATTCGCCCCACTGGCTAGTAGCAGAAACGATGACAGCGCCTTAACAGCGCTGCGCTCTGCGCTCTCCACCGCCACTGCCAGCGGAGGTTCTGCGGCGCGCATCTTTGCAGATCTCGGCATTACAACCGATCGGAACGGAACTCTTAAATTCGACTCCACTAAGCTAAAGACAGCCATCGCTTCAGAACCAACGAGCGTGAGCGATATTCTTAGCAGCTTTGCTGATATCACGGCGACAACATCCGGTACTATCGATATTTACACCCGCTTTCAGGGATTGTTGGAACTGAGCGTCAATAACAATAAGGAGACGGTCTCTGATCTGAGCACCCGTATTCAAGAGGCCGAGAAACAGATCGAGCGCCAGGCCGAGAGTATGCGGTCACGCTATGCACGCCTTGAGGCCTTGACGAGTCGTTTGCAACAACAACAGAGCTCACTGACAAGTGCGTTGAGTGGCTTGGGATAGATCGCAGAAGGCGATTCAACTTAACAACTGTTAGCGCATCTGAGCGCGGGCTTCGCTTGAGGAGTCTCTTTGAGCGATGGTTGTTAGCGCTGGGCGCGTATCTACAGCCGGTATAAATGAATCCATCTCGACCGTTACCATTCCTATAAATACGGAGCTCTCAATCCTAAGAATATCCCGTTGCTCATCATCTGTGATGTATATAAAGGCTTCACGCAGTTTAGAGCGAGGCTTAGTAGTTGTTAGATTCCGCACCTGTGGAGATATTACGAATACGTTACGCGGCGCGCCCTGAAAATTAATCGTGGTGCGCTTAACTGCGGTTAAGGTTATAAAATAGCGACTCCTGCCATTAAATACGTCGAAGTGCTTGCTCTCTCCAATTTGCCATTCAAGGGTTCGTGCCAGGAAGGCAGCGCCGATCGGATCGATGGTTGGATTGTTCGGAGTGAAGGAGACCGACTGCTTATCTGGGTCATCTAGCCCCTTCCGTCGTATAGCCGAGACGCTCTTTGAGTGCGGTTCAAAGGCTAGCTCGATATTCTTATGGCGAGAATTTTCGCGATGATCGATCGATAGGCTGACAGAGGATAGATCCGATCCCTCCAGCACCCCTCTGGCTTCGTAGCGTAGCTTATAGAGCAGGTCAACGCCGCTATAGGTGCGCGCGGCTGCGTCTATCAGATATTGGCCACCCTTCTCTCGCACGGTAACGGAGCGCTATGTAATCGTCAGCTTTTGCAGTCATCGTAAAGGTAATAATAAGGGTGAGGGCAGAGGTGATAACGCTCAATTGAGCCGCTTCGCATATCGCCGTGCGGGGTATGAATACTCTCTTCATGCGTTTGGCCCTCATGGCTCTCTAGTAGGGAACGTTAGTGTGATAGTAATGGCAGCTAACTGACAGCACCAGCTTAATTAGATGAGTCAGGGTCGATACATGTACTAGCTTTTGAGTAGTTTAAGTAAGTTGGCTAGCATGAATGAGTGCCCAAGCCTTGTCAAACATTGTTTGAGGCAAGTGGGAGATAAAGGAGCTAAGATTGGAATCATTTAAGCGGGAGTGTCCAGGGCTATTTGCTAAGCTGTCTAGAACACTAGATCCTTGCACCCTGCAACAGCTCTCTCAGGACTATCAGCAGGCTGGAGCAGCGGGTGGTAACCTTGAGGTTGGGATCGTTCGTGAGGAGGGGGTGTCATTTAATCCCCGCATAGCGCGCATCGTGTCCATTGTGCTGCAAGATGGAGGTGTGCTGCAAGATGGAGGTTGCAATGAACCTATCACCTTGCGTGCAGCTATATATGCCACTATCCCAGCGATGCCAGATATACTTGGTGATGAAGATGGGGCTATCAAGGGGCTTATCAACGAGCTGCGAAAGGATCTAGTTGATGCTACTATGGACGGTCGAGCTAGAATACTAGCGCTTGCCATAGAACTTGATTCGATACGACATCTGCATATGAGCGCTCTCTCGTTAACAGAGAAGAGGGAGGTGCTCGAATACGCAGCAAGACTGGCCGAGTACGGGGCGCAAGCAGTTTTAAGTGCGAAGTTGTCAAAGAAGCTTGCGCATGGAGTTTCTATGCAGAGCAATAGGATCTGACTATAAGTATGAAACGGTTCTTCGAGAGTAGTAGATGAATGTAGAGATGGCACTGCATAGAAAGTTAATTGGATGGGTGCTAACTCCGCCTTATTTCGTCGTATTTATATCGATCCTATGCGTATTTCACGTTTTTCTGCTGCTAGCCGGGCTGTTTGGCAGATCTCAACAGAAACGGGTGCTCGACATCATGAACCTGTGCATCATCTGGAATATCAGATTACTGACCGGGGCATCCTATCGTGTCTTAGGAACACCAACACTGCCAGAGGATCGCGCGGTTCTTATCGTATCGAATCATCAAAGCATGTACGACATACCGATGATTATGTGGGCATGCCGGCAGCGTGAGATCGGCTTCGTTGCCAAGCAGGAGTTAGGACGTTGGATTCCTAGTATTTCCCTCTCTCTTAGGCGACTGGGCTCCGTGCTGATCGACCGCAAGGATCCCAAGCGATCAATAGCGGCGATTCGGAGCTTCGGAGCACGAAAGGAGCGGGAATGCCAGGTTGCGGCACTTTTTCCAGAAGGGACACGCGCTAGGGATGGGAAGATGAAAAAATTCAAATCCACAGGATTTAGAGCCCTGACCATAGCCATGCCGGGAGCTATTATTCAACCGATAGTGATACGGGGTAACTGGGAGCTACTTAGATATCACTTTTTGCCGGTACCGTTTGGCACCTGCATAGAGCTTGAGTTCCTTGAACCGTTTGAGCAGGGGGGGGCCTCAACTGAGGCTCTGCTAGAGCAGATTGAGGACCGAATTCGAGGCGCAGTAAGGGCTTGAGTATCGACGCTTGAATTGTTCCTGAAATACGTCTAAAACCTTACATCGTTGGGCCGGAGTGGCGGAATGGTAGACGCGGCGGATTCAAAATCCGCTACTCGCAAGGGTGTGGGGGTTCGAGTCCCTTCTTCGGTATATAGCATGAGAGTATATTCATGGCGCAGGCCTCATATAACATAGCGCAGCTGCCCCGCGTTGAGGGCGCCAATGTGGCGATCATCGCCTCTAAGTGGTACCGTGAATACTCCGAGGCGATGATCAAAAAATGCCTTGGGGTGCTTGAGGATGGTGGTTGTGCCGAGCCGCAAATTCATATCGTTCCAGGATGTCTTGAGATCCCCCTTGCTGCTCGTAGGCTGATGCAGTGCGATCCAACACTAGAGGCGATAATCGTCTTCGGAGTTATTCTCAAGGGTGATACCTACCACTTTGATATCGTTAAAGATCTCTGTATGAGTGGACTTGAGCGCGTGATGTTCGAGTGTGATGTTCCGATCATAAACGAGATCCTGCCGGTGGATAAAATTGAAGACGCCGCTGCACGCAGCCAAGACGATCAGCGCAATAAGGGACTAGAAGCAGGCATTGCAACGCTTGAGATCATTGATTGGCGACGCAAACATCCGCTACCACAACACACCCGTTAGTTAATGTAACGCTTTGAACACAAAGACTTAATAAATTATTCGCATAGTACTTAAGATAGGAGTATAAAAGCGCAGTGGTATATCTACTTGGAGCATCTGTTTCTATGCACCTTAAAAGTATCTTTAAATCACTTCCCTTATTAAGATCTCTGCCTATAGGGTTGTATGGAACGCTGTTGCTGTACGGCATAGCTTTTTCAACAGCTCACGCAGAGCCACTAGCTTACACAGAGCCACTAGCTCACGCAGAGCCACTATCTTACGCAGAGCCACTGCGGCTTATCGTTCCGGGCAAGGAGGTTGTAGTCTCATTTCCCCGAGATCTCCAGACCCGTGCTGCGGCGCGCAACATAAAGAACCTGCGAACACCAGCGCACCTGCATATACAACGGTCCCAGGGGTCGAGCTCCATAGGCGTAGTATCTACGACTGATGTTGTCGCCGCACAATCGTTTAATCCTGTGGTAGTAAATGACGCTGCCATAGCCGCTATCTGTGCCGAGGTGTACAGGAATAATCCGACTACCTCGGTCACCTGTGAGGCGAATGTCCTCTTCCATGCCGCAGGTATACCAAACGATACCAACTATTCGGCACTTTACGGCATGGAGAGGATTGGCGCACCTGCGGCGTGGGATATTACGACCGGCTCAAGCAGCGTAGTTGTAGCTGTTGTTGATACCGGCATCGACTACATGCATCCGGACCTGCAGGGAAATATTCAGCTTAACTCAGGCGAGACCCCAGCAAACGGGGTGGACGATGATGGCAACGGTTTTGTTGATGATTACTATGGGTACGACTTCGCTAACACGGATCGCAATCCGATGGATGACAATGAGCACGGCACGCACGTTGCTGGTACGATCGGAGCTCGCGGCAACAACGCCCGTGGCGTAACTGGGGTTAATTGGCAGGTGGGTCTATTGGCGGTCAAGGTTCTTGATAGCCAGGGCAGTGGCTTTCTCTCCGATGTTGCAGCGGGGATCGAATACGCAGCAGATCGCGGGGCCTCAGTAATTAACCTCTCATTGGGCGGACCCTCTAATGCACAGGTGCTTCAGAACGCGGTAACATATGCGCGCACACAAAATGTCCTGCTCGTAGTCGCCGCAGGGAATGAGTCTAGCGATAACGATAGCGTGCCGTCATATCCGGGGAACTTCTCTGCGGATAATATTTTGGTCGTTGCCGCGACTAATTCTAGCGATGTTTTGACGAACTTCTCAAACTATGGCGTAACAAAGGTCGATGTAGCGGCGCCTGGATCTGACATTTTAAGCACCACACCTAGCGATGCATACCAGAGCTTTAGTGGTACCTCGATGGCTACGCCACATGTCGCAGGGCTTGCCGCGCTTATCAAGGGGGTTAATCCAACCCTAGGCTATGCGGATATTAAAACTATTATAATGAATACGGTTGATTCCCAGGCATCTTTACTTGGCCGTATCGTAACGGGTGGTAGGATAAATGCGGCTAGCGCTATTGCAGTTGCCATCTCTGGAATAGCCCCAACGCCGCCAACGGATGTTTTAGTTGGCAATAATACGTTGACCCTTTCAATTGAGCGCTCGCAGAGGCGCGCCTATCTCTTCGGTGAGATATTCGATTCTAACGGCAACTTATTAGCGGATAAGGCTGTTCATCTGCTCTGTAAAAAACGCCAGGTTGCAACTCGAGTCAGTGATCTCTCTGGCTATTACGAGCTAGAACGTCGCCGACCGAAGGTTCATACCAGGTGCTATGTCAAGGATGACAACGGAAATCGCTCTAGATCCGTAAGGCTGCGATAGCTAGAGCTGGGCAAAACCTTTAGTGCTGGCTAAGCCTATGCCCCTGTGTTAACCACACTACGTGCAAAGCTCTATTCAACAAACAGAGCCAGTAGTTCGTGCTGGTGGCGGTATTTGGACCGTACTTATAGCTCTTTGGTTTCTTGGCTCCTACGCTATAGCCGCCTTGAATCCGGTCTATTTTGATGAGATAGCGTACGAGTATATCCTCGGCCGATACTTCCGAGAGGGCGGGCGCATGTTGTTTATGTGGCCGCAGTGTACAACCGAGTTCAGTCAAGAGACTCCTTTGCTCTGGGTCGTGCCGCGCATGATATTAGGTGCGCTTTATGGAGTTATTCCTAATCTTATGTGGTTACGTGGCCTAGGTCTTGCAATCGCTCTGCTAGATGTTTGGTTGCTCTTTAAGATCCTTACAAATAATGCACGTCTCGTGCCTAGGAGCTTAATAGCTACCTACTCTCTAAGCATGAGTCTCGGCGCATTTCCATTTCTATTTGTAATGGCCAGACCGGAGGGCGCTCTCGTCATGTGCGCCTTTTTGGCGATAGTAATAGCCCAGTATGGGATGCAGAGTAGCGATATTTCCCCCTGGCGCCGCGGAGTCTTGCTCGCCGCGGTAGGATTTATTGCCTTGTTTGCCGCAGTGCTACATCCACTTGGGGTTATTATGACTCCGATCTTTCTGGCCTGCTTTGTATTTACGCTGGGCAGTAGAAAGATATGGTGCAGTAGGAAGATCGTGGTAGCGGCGATTGTCCTGCTCTGTATCGCTAACTGTGTTAGTATTAGCTCGCATACTGGAGTTACTCGGTGTAACGAAAGCCAGGATATTACCGATTTCATCAGTTGGTATAGTGGTAGCCCTGGTTTGCATGGTGCCTACTTACTCTTACTCTCTGCG
>JAPLFS010000042.1 GCA_026390555.1 Pseudomonadota bacterium | reverse complement strand
TGACGCATGAGCTTACGCTCTTTACGGCCATGATCTCACAGCGCGCCTCATTCTGGGCCGCATTATATGAGCTTCCGATGGTTCAGAGAGATATATTGGATAATATGAAACGGATAGCAGCTAGAGATCTGCTCCCTGAAAGCATTATCTTCACCGTGAGAAGTAAGAGCATCAGCACGGACTCTCTTATCAAACAGGCCGCTAGCTGTGTTAAAGCGGCTTCAACTCTAGATGCTACGCATGACAAGGAGAGCCACCTCTACGCCACCAGAAAAATGGACCTAGTTAAACGCCTGCTAAAAATACCGATCCAACCGGAAGAGGCGCTCCTACTCTTTAATAGGGTTAAGACTACCGCCTCAGATCTTACCACCCTTGAGACAAAAATTAAGTGTAAACATGGGACGCTACAAGCGGCAGAGCTCGCAGCAGACCCTGATCTATTGCGTTTCAGAGAGCTGCGGGAGCTGCTTGGTGGAGATGCCCTGCACGTTCACAAAACAATCTCGGAATTAATGCGCCTGCAAGCACCATACCTTGCAATAAAATCATATCTATTTAGCGCTAATACGCGCATGGTATTATCGATCGTAGGTAATAATAATAAACTACCTAGTAAATTTGAAGATCTCTCTCAAGAGGGTCACATCGGACTGCTGCGAGCTATCGAGAAATTTGATCCCAACTTAAATGTGCGCTTCGCAACCTGTGCGCATTGGTGGATAAATCAGGCCTCCAGACGAGCGCACCAGCAAACCATACGTCAGGTTACGACCCCTGCCCATCAGACCCCAACGATATCTAGGCTTTGCCGAGAGCTTTCTGAAAACAATGGCCGTACAGGTGCAGTAGAGCTCGCGGAAAAGTTGGATATTACCAAAGAATATGTACTGGCACTTTTGCCTATTATTCGAACATCTAGAAGTCTTAGTAGTTCGGTAAACTCAGAGAATCGATCAACCCTCGGCGATATTGTTGCGGACCAGAGAAACATCCCAGTTGATCTGGTTTTCTTTAAAAAAGAGGTTCATAACATTATACAGCAGGCCCTAAAGCAACTTCCTAAACGCGATCGTGAGATAGTTAATTTGCGCTACGGTCTACAGGGAGAACCGCCCATGCTGCTACAGGAACTTGCTACGCTCTTTGGACTGAGTCGTGAAAGGGTTCGGCAAATTGTAAATAAAGCGCACGTAAGGCTCTCCGGCCCGAGGAATCGTGATGCTCTTACTCAGCTCCTTGAACAACTGTAATCACTATAATTTTGTAACTTTTCTACCTACGGCGTCTGTTGCAGCTTATGCTCACCGGTCTCATCGCGATGCTTGGTTAGGTACTGTACAAAAGGGGTGCCCCCAGTTCCAACCTGGGATGGATTAGATGGGTCACGCTGCGCCTGTTTTGCGATGTACGAAATTGCATACTCTAGGTGCTTACTGCGGAAGCGCTCTACTAACTCAACGCAACTATTATAGTGCTTTTCAAGCTCTATGTTTGCGCTGCGGGCGGCAACGAAGTCGCGTGTACTTGGGCCGTTTTCAGTTGCCTCAAGGAACTTGCGGTGTTGTGGGGGCATATATAGCCGCATCTCCATTAGATAGGCCTTAAGTGGGTCATCCTTATGCCCAACTCCGAGAAAACCATCGAGGCTCGGAATAATAGAGCTCTGGGCTCCGGTCTCACCCCTTAGGATCTGCCCCGCTCCGCTGTAAGCCGAAACCCCTTCGTAGATAAGCCCATTAGGGAGCGCCGGATTGTTCTTCCAACCGTGAATATAGGGACGCACACGGTGAAAATACATAAACGGATCGCAATACTCTACCATCCGACAGAGTGAGCTGTGCATCCCCTCGAGTGAAGCAGCTAGCTCCTGAAGCGCTCTAGTAAGATCCCCCTCATTGCCAGAGATAACACTACGACGCCCTAATGCAATCGCCTTTAATGCCTCTGCGGCACGCGCTTCTATATCAACGTGGATAATAACGAACCACTCCTCATCCAGTCCGCCAAGAAAGTTCTGGGATAGCGCTATATTCCCTATCGCTATTGGGCCGGCTGGATCAATTCTTTGCCAGTTATCAAGTGCATATGATTCATAGGAGAGCACCGGTGGCCTACCGAGCTTAGTAGCGACCTCATACCAGGGACGGGCGAGCACCTCGGGGATACGTTCTACAGTGGGCTTTTCGCCAAAAACATAGGCGTGTCCGATAAAGGAGAGCATCACCATAGCGCGATGAATCTCGGCCTCACTCTTCAGCGCATCCAGAGGAAATTGAGGTAAGGCATCAACCGACCTCCTGAGGCTCATGCCAGCTAGGTATTTTGGAAGTTTTTGGGCGATCTCCTCCCAAGCAGAGAAGGTTGCGGGCAGACTAAGGAGTGGATCAACGTGCGGGAGGAATCCACGCTCCTCACTTAACCCAAATAATTGCAGATCACATGTAGTCATAGCCCACCTTATTCCTATCGAGCGCCGCCTTACTCGGCATCCGCTACAGGGGTACTATAGTGGTTATTATGCTGCTCAGGAATATGGGAAAATTGGCTGCGCCCTGATAATAACCGGCTCTGCCTCGCTATTCTATTGGGCGAGGCGTTAGCGCCGGGAACGCCGGACTCTAGACCGGCCACGAAAAAGATCGCCTACCTGAGCATTCATACCTGGCCATTCTGGAGAATGGCGTTCCCAGGGGCTTCGCCCAGGCTGAATGTTTACTTAGTTATTACTAACTAGCTCGGATAGCCCCAACTCCTGCTTATAAAGCCGGAGGGTCTCGCGTAGCACCGCAAACTCCTCTTGGGCACAGAGCAGCTCAAGCAGATCGCTCGTGCTAGTGTTAATTGCGGAATCAAACGAATTGTTAGTGGTTGCTACTTCTACGCTTCTCATAAATCTACCTCTTACATATACATAGTGGGCTCTCTGCCCGGTTATTCAGTCTGAATATAATACAGATATCTGCCCGATATGACACGTTAAGTTGTCACGGATATGTATAAGCTTTGCAAAGTGTTTGTATTTATCGCTACTGTTTCATGCGAACGTATAGTTCAGCTCTGGAGATCTTTGCAGTTGCAGGCTTCACCTCGCCCTTCATGCGCACCGGCTCTTTCGTATTTGCCTGAGGGGCCTCAATACGACGAGCTTCCTTCTCTCTGCCCTCAGCCTTTGCTGCCATGCTGCGTGCCTCGGCCTCACCAACCTTGGCAACAAGCTCCCTGTACTCCTTCTCTGAGATACCGAGGGTGATGAGAAGCTTAAGCAGATCGCTCTTCCTACTCTGATTAAAATTAAGGGTTAAGAGCTGCTGCATTACGATATTACGTAAACGATCCTGCTCCTTTAAGCTCTTTACCTTGCGTTGTACTTTGCGCACTGGCGCTGGATCGCTCTCATTAGATGAAAAGAGAGGCTCATAGTCAGGCGTTGCTTCCAGGAACGGGGTTGCTTCAGCCATCAGTGGTGTAGCTAGCGACCCCTTCAAAGACGCAGTTACTAGAGATTGTGCCGTAACAAGCGCCGCTGCTGCCTGCACTTTTTCTATCTGGGATAGAAGTTGCTGTTCCTGCGCACGGTGTATGCTCTCGCTAATAATCTGCTCAGTACGGAGCTGCTCCGCAATAACTGTTTGTTGCTCCTTCAGGCTAAGCACCTGTACAGTTTCAACTGCGGCTGCCTGCTCTGCCCGAATATTTAGGGCGCTCGCCTGCTTGCTGACGCTGGCTAGCTTATCTTGTTCTGCTGAAGCTGCCGTGGCGGTCTCCTCGTTAGATATATTATCTAGCTGCGCATCTTTTATCTGCGCATCTTTTTTAGCTACCAAATTCGTGCGGACGAGGAACTCTTTTTCTTGAGCCAGCTCTTTCAGAGTTACCGTGGGCTGCAACCTCGTACCAATAATTTGCTGCGGTACTGTATCAATCGTAGAGAGGGTAGTGGTAGTAGCAACTGTCTCAGCACTAAGCACAGAAGTTGCTGCCGTTAAAGCATAGGTATAGGTAGCTGCCTCACCCTCTCGCAGACGAAGCGGTTCCTGGCTCTGTTCCTGGCTCTGTGACTGGCTCTGTTGTATGGGGCTAGCTAGGATAGTAGTGCTCGCCATGCTCTGAGCTATTATAGTCCCATCTACCAGCGCTACCTGTAGTCCGATCTGCTGATCTGCCTGAGAGGCGCTAGTTGCCAAAGCTAGCTGTTGAGCGGTGGCATTCTGAGTAGCGATCGCTTGTGTATTTTGCTGGCTAATAATGAGTACCTGGGCGGACAACACCTCGCGCAGCCGCTCCTCTGCCACGATCTTCTCTGCCTCGATCTTCTCTTCGCGCTTTGCCGCAAGAATGTAGGAATTACTCCCCTTTTCATCACTAACCGCTATCGGACCTGTCGTTCCTCCTCCACTATCCGGCTTCTTGGGTGGCAGGATAGTAAAAACCGGTGGTGTGGGTGGCTTTGGGGGGCTCGGCGGTAGTGTGGGTAGGACATTTTGCGTAGTATTTTTGGTCCAGATGCTACCCGTATTGAGGCTCTCCCCAAATGTGAAGTTATCAAAAAGGCCGCCGTAGTTGCCGTATATTGTGCCCTGTTCTGCTTCTTGAGGAGGTACAGGAGGAGGTACAGGAGGAGGTACAGGAGCGGGGTTAGGATATATAATAGATATAATATATGCCCATAGGATTTGGATATCTTGAGGAAAAAGAGCTTTTAGCTGGCCTTCTAGCTCTGCTCTTCGCTCCGGAGTTATATTAGAGTTCTGCAATTTAGCAATCAGGCCCTCTATAGTAGCTAGCAGCGTTGGATTATTTGATATTTTTTCTTTTAGGTCCTGCGGGAGTGCCTGCCATTTAGCAATCAGGGCCTCTACAACCGCTAGCAAAGCTGGATTATCTAATACTTTATCTTTTAGCTCCTGCAGCTTTTGCTCAAAATCCTTAGCTTTTTGTGGATCCTTCTGGAAGTCATTCTCATTCGCTACATTCTTGGGTTTCTCTACTGGGTTCGACGGCGGAGGAGTAGTATTTTTCCCCTTCTCTTCCGTAAGAATTATCTCTTTTGATTTGGGCAACTCCTTGTTGTTATTTTTGTTATCAAACGCCGGAGTGTAGGAAACGGGAGGGCGGGGCCAGCTTTTCACAATGGAGAGCTCAAACCATTCAGAGATTTGCCCTATTTTACTGACTCCTTTCACTGCCGCGGCAGCCATCTGCTTGCTAGCTTCTCCGTATGCCGCCTCCGCCACATCCTTAAGCACTTTCTCCGCAACCATCCCTCCCTCTTGCTTAAGGGTCGCTCCCACCATGCGCTCACCCGCATTGTGCACCGTTTGCTGGAGCGCATTCTTTCCGAGAGAGATCGGGTCACGCAATTTTCCGAGCCAATCAAACTTCCAAACTCGTCGACCGACTTCGACTATTTTGCCTGGCACGGCACCATTCACACTCGCCACAACATGTCCGAACTTAAGAACATTCAGAGCATAGAAGGAGCCGTCCATAACCAGCTCTATTCCGAACTGCCGAAAGGCGGTCGCACCATCGATAGACCCATAATTGTATCGTACTACCTTGTCAGTTGCGTTCCACGCCGTTGCAACTCCGAGTGCAATGAGCGGGGCTCCTGGCACTGGAATAAGCGAGATGCCGATAACGACCACTGTTTTCGATATCGTATGTACGAGATCACCGTAGAAATCGTGCCATTCAATATTCTCGTTCTGCTTCTGAACTTGCTGCACCCACTGATCAAACACATGCTTTCGAGTAACAACCCACTCGACCTTCTGATCACGCTCTCGTAACGCCGAGAACTGTTGCGCGGTATCTTCAGTGGTAAGCCCCCGATCTGTCCGATTGACTACATCCTCCATTATAACAATAAACATAACGGTCATGGCTTGCTGGGTATGCTTAATATCGCGAAAGCCGTCAGCTTGCCCCCCCAGGAGGAGTTGCTGATTATTTATCATACCTTTGTGAAAGATTATATTATTTCCATGCCCAGAATCGTAGATGATCTGTTGGTCAAACTTCCTTTGCGACTCTGCCAGCGTATTTTTAACCGTCAATTCGAGATTTATTGCTTCTTGGTGAATCGTCTGACGGATAGTCACGAAGTTGTTTAGCGCGCTCAGCTGCTCCTTGATATCCTCACGGAGTTCTTTACATTTAGCAAGCTGCTCTGGAGACAGCTTTTTGCCATTTGTAGCAGCTGTAATTCGCTTCTCAAACACAGCGGCATCGAACATGCCGAGACTGCCCTGTTGCTGTACGTACTGAATAAATGCCGGCTCTTTGCCATTGCGATACATGAAGCTATTATTAAGGCCACGTGCTTCCTCGTTCAGAGCATTTAAGAGCTTATTGAAAGACTCCAATGAGTCGACCATATCCATTGCTCTACCCACGAGCTCTGAATCTTTGATACTTGCTTTCCCGAACTCTACAACACCTTGCTGAAAGGTCTCGGCCGACTTCATCAGATTAACTGCCTTGTCGTAACCAGGGAGATTCGGAATCTCCCCGGTATAGATCTGGACTTCAATCTCAAGGGCTGTGAGCACGTTGGTGGTTTTGTTACTTGCTGCGTTGAGGTACTCATTAGCCTTTTTCGTTAGGCTGTTATCCGCTACTCCTTTCATTACGTAATCGAGAGCTCCATAGGATTTCGCAACTACAAGACCTCTCAGAGTCATTCCATCGCTCTTGAGTCGAATGCCCTCGGTAATAAGGATCAGGCTCGCTTCCCGTAAAGCATCTGGCCCACCGACAGCTAACAGCTGTGCCCGCTTCGTTTCTGGGTTGTTGGGGTCTTGGCTGTCCGCGAGGTCTTGCGCCAGATCACCCGTCAGTCGGCGCTGGTCCTTGAGGGGCTCACGCTGAGACGCGATATCAGCGTACTTCGCTCTCACGAGCACCATCTCTTCGCTTGAGAAATTACTTCGAGCGAGGAGATCTGCCGCTAGTGCAGTGTTTGGCTTAGGCTGCTTAAGCACATCTACAAAACGATTAAGCGTTGTGATAACTTTAGAAGTTGGTGATAAAAGAGCGTCCGATGCCATTCGATGCGCATACTCTTGCCTCGCTCTGAGATCTTCCTTAATGCCGTGACGGGCGAGATAGTCAGGGGAGTGTCCCTTAAAGGCCTTAGTGCTCGCGTCGGTCAGATCTTTATCCAGTTTGTTCAGCTCCGTGCGCGCCCGCTGAATATCCTTATCATTTTTTGAGAGCTGTAGGGTCGTGCTCCAAATAGCACGATTAGGAGCTTGTTCTTCTTGGAGTTTAAGTAGCGGCTTAAGATCCGGTGCCACAACCGTGAGATCAGCCTGATAGATACCCTCTAATGCCTTGCGCCTCTCTTTTGGATCCGTTGGGATAGCGTATTGGGCAGGGAAATACCTGGCTAGATCCCGGTTGGTAACAAGCGTAGTGCCACTAAGCTTAATGATATGCGTATAGACCGGTCGCAGCTTAAGTAACGTCGTGCCGACCGTGTCTCCTAATAAAGTTTTATAGTTTGCCTCAACGCGCGTGCGCTCCTCTGGCGTCATCTTATCCAGGAGCTTTGTAACCTGCACTACCTTGGCCTGCGTCAGCGCTGCATCTAATGCTACTGGCAGATCCTCACTCTTTAAATTATTAAGCTTAGCCCACAGCTCTGCTGCCGGTTGAGGAGTAATAGCAAGGTTAGCAGCCAATAATCTGAGCCTCACTGACTGATCTCCTGGCAGGCGCGCCAAGATCTGTCGAGACTCCTCCGCACTGTCATTAGGCAGAGCTGGAACCTGGGCGAATACATTCTCAAGCTCAGGAACGTCCTTAGCAGCAACGCGTAGATTCATGAGCTGCTCGCCGGTTAGAGCAGATCCTCCGTTATGCGTAAGGATCTTCTTCAACTCTGCAACCGTTTCGGTAGTCTTAGGATCAACTCCATGCAGTAAAGATCCGCTAATAAATGGGCTGGTGCTGGTAGCCGCAAGCTCTGCCTCAAGTAGAGCCTTCTGGCCCTTTGCCATGCAACCCTCGCGATTCATCTTGCTTTGCCAAAGCCCATCATCGATATCAGATATTTTGTCCTCTAACGTTGGCAGCGCATCCTTCGGTATAATTTCATTCGGCGGCTTTGTAATTGCATCCAGCAGCAAACGTTGTTGATCTTTGTAGCCTTCTGGCTTTGTAGTTTTCTGATCTGACTTGCCGTTTGGAAAAAAGGCGTCTAGTGACTTAAAATTAATTTCTTTCGCTGCCGGTCCGTGATGCTGTATACAGTTCTTAACATTCATCTGGGAAAGTATTTGCTGCCCCTCTCTTAAGTGCAGCAAGTCAGTAGCTTCCGTAAGCTCCTTAGTACGCAGCTGTATGTCACTCTCATGCTTCTTTAGCTCCTCAAACATCTTTCCGGCTGTCGAAGCGTTTTTGAGAGCTACCTCTCCACGTGGGTGCGGATTATTTGAATGACTAAAGGAAGAGAGAAGCGATCTGGCCTTTTCTAGATTCGTACTTTCACCACCGAGGCATAATTTAAGGCGCTTATTTACAACGAGCCAATCTATCGCGTCGCGTTCCTGTATAATCTTCGCCCTCTCGGGGCCGGATGTTGCCGCGTCTATCCTCGTATCAAAACCGCTTAGGTATAGATTTGCCACCTTCTCAAGCTGCGCTAGTTTATCGGCAGGCATCTCCAATATCTTCTCTCCAAAGATCTGAGTGTAGGAGCTCTTAAGTTTTGTAAGCTCGCCATCAACCCCATTCTCCTTGGTTTTCTTGAGCTCTATGTTATCCTTTTCTAGCTTATTGATAGCCTCGAGATGGCCTAGCAATACGACGGCCTGCTTTTGTTTCTCGTCGATCGGATAATACACATCCTTTCCATCAACGACCTTTGTTTCCCCTGCCTGACTACGAAGAAAAGCCTTAGTCTCCTCAAGCGTAATCTCAGCCAGCGGCTTGTACGTTGTAACGAATGTTGTTTTGTAGTTTTGCTCCTGAGTCTCGCTACCACCCAGAGTGTTCGAAATCTTCTCAGGCTTGTCGCTACTAACCCTTATCTTAGAGTTCGTAAATTGTGCCTGCGTCTTTTCCCCCACCCCATTCAGACCACCATCCTTGTTCCGATAGCTTTCCTTAATAGCCTTATTGCAGGCCTCTAGGATTTGATTTTGTGGAAGTTTTAAAAGCTCGGGTTTGTTAAGCGCCGTAGAGATATAATTGCTTGCTGTAACTATCTTCTTTGCATTTTCATCAAGTTTGCCATCGATCCTTTCCAGCTCTTGCTTGATCGCAACAGCCATCACGGTGAAGTCACGTTGTACAAACTCCTTAAGCTCTTTTATCTGCGCGGTGGTTAAGAACTGCGTATTCTCCGATAACTTCCTAAATGCAAGCGCCTGCGCTGATGGGGTTGGCTCCTTTACTACGATATCATACACCAGTGGTCGCTCGGTCGCCTTAGAGTAGCCGTCTACGATCTCTGCCATCCTAGCTGCTCCAAGGCCTGTCTTGAGCGCCGTAAGGAATCCAACACGCTCATCGGACGTCTTAAGCTTGGAAAGGTGCGCATCCAACATCTGGGCTCCCTGTGGCCCCTTGAGAATATCAAGACCAACCTCAGGGTTAAACTGCACTGCGCCAAGCAGATCGCCCTTATCGGCGCGCTTATGAAAGTCAGCGACTGATTCAGCCCTCTTGTTCACTAGTTCGGCAGCTGCGCGGTTTGCATCTTCGGCCTTGTGGGTCGTAAGGTCGAGCTGCTTTTCAAAGCCCTGGCGCGCCTCAGTTACCTCTGCATCCCTAAAGGCTATCTCGCCGGATGGATCAAGTTTCTTCACCAGCGCAGTGCGCTCCACGCCAAAGTGCTTCAGTTCCTCATCGCGGGAGATATTCTTGTTTGCGACCTGAGAGCCAGCCTCATCGGCTATCTTCTTTGCCAGGAGGTTGATCTCAGAGTCGATATTTTTCTTGGCCTGCTCAAGGCGGTTGTCCTCGGCAGCCTTGGCGGACGAGAAGAGAGAGTTGATGACAACCTGCTCCTCGTGAGATCGCTTTGTGACGAGCTCCTTGTTGTCGGCTAGTGTGTCCTTGGCCTCAAACTCTAGCGACCGGACTGCGTCTAGGTCCCCCTTGGCGTGCGCAAGCGCTGATTTCTGGGCCAGTTCCTTGATGCGCTTCGTCAAATCCGCCACGTTCTGGAGGGTATACTTCTTGGCCTCGCTCTTCTCTAAAAGCTTTATAGCGGTATCATGTTGCAGGTTTTCAGGTGTGTCCGCCCCAGCAACTATCTTCTTGGGTCCCTTCAGCTCAGTCTCTCCGCCAACTAACGGCTCTCCCGTGCTGCTCCCTTTGCCGAGACCCACGAGTGAAACGGTCGCTGTTTTCGCTGTGACTGCGGCTGCTGGCACAGAAGCCAAGGTGAACCCACCAGTGGCCTCAAGGATCCCGGCCGCATGGTCGGCGAGCACCTGCCCATTCACAGTTGCAGGCTTTGCCCCGTCTGCCAGGATAGCATGGGCCACCTCGCCCTCATTAAGGCTTGCTGCCTTGGCGTACTGGATGCGGGCGAGAAGATCCGTCACGATCGAGACCAGTTGCGGATTCGGTGAGCCGTGCTTCTCCGTCAGGTGCTGCTCTGTCTTGGCGTGAATCTGGCCTGCCCCAACACCCCGCCCGTCCTCAACACGCTGCGCGAGCATGTAGAGCGCCTCGGTAAACTCTTCGCGCGTGCCCTGGAAGCCCAGGTTTGTCGCCGCCGGCATGAGCTGCCGCGCAATCGGCTCTATCTCAGGGAGCGTTATCATCCCACGAGCGGGATTGACCCCGGGCTGCGCCATCTGGATAAGTGCGTCCCGAATCTCGGGCACAGGGTGGTTAAGCGGTTGGCGGATGTCTATCTTCTCAATTATTGCGCTATTTTGATCTGTATTCTGTGGTACGGCTCTTTCCAACGGGAGCACATCGCCTGACTTATTATCTAACCGCGCATTAATCTCACTAGCGATCGCATTCTCAACAATCTCAGTAGCGATATGTAGCCGCTGTATAGAATCCCCTGTTGTAAGAGCCGCTGCGATATCCTTTACCAACTGATTAACAGCGGCGGGAGAGTTGTTAGTCTGTTTTGAAAAGTGTTCGATCTTTTTGGTGACTGTCTCTGCCGCCTCAGGTCCTATAATAGTTGCTATTGAACGAAAGAACGAGCTATCCCATATGTTTGA